>NZ_VDHB01000011.1:0-6566 GCF_006227735.1 Testudinibacter sp. 'clade 2' | reverse complement strand
ATGTTACACAGCTCACGCTTCATACCATTTATATTATTTTTCTGCTTAGAAAATTACTTTTTTGCCGTTTATTTTTATATTATGCCACTCTATCCATGTAACAAAAAATGAATATTAATGAAACTTGATGTAACCATTTAAAAAATCATGTTTTTTTGTTTGACCAAAATCACAAATTTGACAGTCTATTGAATATTATAATTGATCGTTATCACACTTTTCGTATAGAAGCATTGCTCCGTTATTGAAGTAAAATATAAATATTCACTATCAATCAAAGCTTGCTCCACTGCTTTTCGATAAACTTCTCTTTATTAGCCCACTCTATGAGGTGTTTTATGAACAATACAACATTTATTTTGAACTCATCAATTCATTTACTAAAAAAATCTTCACTCGCAATTTTAATTTCCTCCTTTTTTGCTACCGGTGCTTTTGCGGAATCCCTAACCACAATACAAAAAACCGAAACATTCGTATCATCAACCGTAGGCAATGCCATCCCATCTATTTTTACTTACAGTGCTCTAACACCGTTTAGTTCTCCAGTTAATGTCACGGATACCTTTGCTGCACAAAATGCCTTTCAGCTAGAGAGTGGTTCACTAACATTTCGTTTCAAAAATTCTGAAGCAACACAATTAACTGCTTTATTAGGGGTTTCAAACTCAAAGAAAGATAATGACTACATTCTTTTCTATGTAAATCGAAAAGCCAGTGGAGATGCTTTCGGAATTGAAATTAGAAAAAGTACAAATTTAATTCCAAATAATCAACTTGTCACTGCTGATATTGCAAGAAATGACAGCGAATTCACCACCGTTACTTATACCTTTGATAAATTAAATAAAAAAATCATGATTTATGTCAATGGTACCTTACAAAAAACCTATCACGGTGATACCAAATTCTTTAAAGATATTGAAGGGTTAGATGCAGCTTATGTCGGGCGAACAAAACGTGCAAGCGGTACACGCGAAATGACATTTACCGGTAATGTTTATTATGCAGGGGCTGAACCAAAAGTATTAACAGCAGAAGAAGTTAAAGCAGAACATGATAAATTAACCAAAAACTATATTCTTGAATATAATGCCTATCTTGAAAACGAAGCGGCCAATATCAAATATGCAGAGGATAAACATAACAAACTCGGCTCTTATATGAGCACAAAAGAACCACTATTTCAAAAAGATCAAGGAAATGCGAAAAATTACCGTATTCCGGCACTTTTAACCACCAAGGATGGCATTGTCATTGCAGCTATCGATAAACGTCATCAACATGCCGGTGACTGGGGCAATATTGATACCGCCATCCGCCGTAGTCTTGATGGTGGAAAAACATGGCAAGATGATCAAGTGATCATCGATCTTGCCAGTCAAACTTATGGCGCTGCCAACGCTGCGTTTTTAATTGATCCGCTGATGCTACAAGATAAAACATCCGGACGTATTTTTATGTTAGTGGACATGTTCCCTGAAACTCAGGGCTTCTTTGGCATAAATAGAGATCATTCATCAGAAGGTACCGGCTATAAAAAAATCAAAGATAACTACTACCGTGTATTAACTGGAGCTGATGGAGAACAATATACCGTTCGAGAAAATGGTATCGTTTATAACGAAGATCACCAACCTACTGAATATAAAGTGATTGTTGAAGGTGATTCTGCTATAGGCTTTAAGGATCTCGGCGATTTATATCATGGCGCAGAACGATTAGGTAATGTCTTTTTACAAACAGCACAACAAGGAAGTGATGCCGCCCCGTTAAAAGTACAGATCACCAGCTATTTATGGCTGACACACAGTGACGATAATGGTGCGACTTGGTCAAACCCAGTCGATCTTACTCCGCAAGTAAAAGCGGATTGGATGCGTTTTCTAGGTACTGGTCCTGGAACCGGTATCCAGCTAAAAGACGGCACATTAATTATGCCTGTTTACTACACGAACAGTAATAATAAACAATCTGCTGCATTAATTATTAGCAAAGACGGCGGTAACACATGGGAGCGAGGTGAATCACCAAATGATCGTCGTTTAGCATCTACCGGTGGATCTCGTCTTCTAAATGATGATTGGAAGCAATTGACTGAATCCCAAGTTGTTGAATTAGATAATGGCGACCTTAAATTATTTTCTCGTAATTTAAGTGGACGAGTGCAAATTTCAACCAGTAAAGACAGCGGCTATACTTGGCAAAAAACGATTATCTCAGATGATATTTTACTTGATCCTTATTCTCAAATGTCAGTGATTAAATATTCGAAAAAAATTAATGGTAAAGAGTATTTAGTTTTTGCTAATCCACACTCAGCTTCTCGTTCTCGAGTGAATGGCATGGTGTGGTTAGGGGAGGTACAAGACGATGGCTCAATTAAATGGAAATATAATACAACTATTACAACAGGAAACTACGGCTATAACAGCTTAACTGAACTACCTGACGGGTCTATTGGCTTGCTCTATGAAGAAAGTGCAGAGAAAATTCAATATGTACGCTTAAATTTACAGGAAATCGTTTGGTCAGAAAATCGAATCTATCGAGATAAACGCAGTACTGAACATCTAGAAGTTAGTTTAACCAGTGATCGTGCCGAAACATTTTACAAAATAGGCGATGGTGAAATGGTGAAAGTTGGCACTGGCGAAAATGCGGCTAAATTAGTCATCGAGGAAGGTATAGCAACCTTAAAACAGACCGCCGATGATAACAGCAAAGTTCAAGCTTATGCCGAAGTCACAGTAAAACAAGGTGCAACCGTCCGCTTAGCTGATGACAATCAACTCCCGTACGACAAATTAATTTTGGAAGGGGGAAATGTCGATCTTAACGGCAATACCATTACCGTAGATAAAGCCACTTCTGACACGCAAACCACCGGTTTATATTCAGATAACATCACTGGGCACTTTATTAACAGCGCTGAACAAATGGCAACGCTGGTTTATAATGCTGGCGGTCAGCACACTATCAACGGTAATCTGGGTGGCGTGGCTGAAAATAATCAGCCGAATATGAATTTGGTATATAACCCTGATGGTGAAAATGCTAACCTTACGATTGACGGCATAACCGTGCTCAATGAAATTGATGTTAAAAGTGGCAAAATCACCTACAAAGAAAATACTCAACATTTTTCTGAAACCACCAGACTTGGTGCAAATGCAACCCTTGCCTTAGAAAGCGGTACAACGGTGGTCGCCAAAGCAGTAACCTTAGCGCAAGATTCAACATTGAGTATTCATTCTGCTGCGGATAAGTTGGTTAGTTTACACTCTGAAAACCTCAGTGGCGCAGGCAATCTCAGCAAAACTGGCGCTGGAGTTTTCCAACTTTCGGGCAATACCAAGTTGGACGAGGGGAATATTGAGATTAAAGAAGGTGTCTTCACACTTGATGATGCGACAATTAATGCCAAAACGTTCACGCTTGCCAACGGTGCAACATTAAGCGGCAACGGTAATATAACTTCAGCAATGACTTGGCAAGCAGGCGCAGTTATTTCCCCACATCATTCGCTGGCAACAGCTGTAGCTGAGCGCACTCGCGCACTTCCTTTTGAAGCCAACGTCTTGAGCTTCACCGATATCATCAATCAAGGTGCAAGTGTGGTCTTGCGTGTGAATAATATCAGTGATGAGATAAAAGCCTGGCAACATGACTTCGTTAAAATTACCGACAATGTCACTAATAATAGCGATAAAGCCATTCCGGTTGCCGTTAATTTGCTTGGTACAGAAAATGCGAATTCCGATATAAACGGTAACGGCTTTTACGATAATAATGAAGGGATTTCACTGATCCAAATCGGTGGCGAAGCAAAATTGGGGGTATTTGAACTAATCAATGGTAACGTATTAAGTAATGATTTATACAGCTATACCCTCGTTGCTTTTGATAAAGGGGCATCCTTGGCAAGTGAAAATAAAGTGAATGACTATCAAAGCAACTTCTATGATTATCGTTTGCAGACACAGTTGATTGATTCACAAGGGAATACACCTTCAACAAGAATCACTGTTGCAGCAGAAACGGCTACACCAACAACTACGGCGGTTACAGAAACAACTACTGTTGCGACACCGACAGTCGGATCACAAGCTGCCGCGAGTTCATCTGCATCGAGTTCATTAGCCTCTACTCCAACTGCACCTGAAACCGTTAGCGAAACCATAAATTATCGTGCACAAATCAATCCATTGATTCCATCACATATTGTAGCTTCAGATTTAGCGCTTACCCATAACAATATGATTTATCAAAACTTTGAACGACATTCAGCGCCTTTGCTTGATGATGGTCAAAATATGTTTGTCGCTTATTTGAACGGCAAAACAGATTATAAGTCATCAGCAGGATTCTTAGATTATGGTTACAATGCAGAATCTCGCTACAACGGTTGGATGGTTGGCGGAAAAGTGTGGCAGTCTGAACAACAAAACCGCACTTTGCACCTTGCTGTTAACCACGGAAAATATCACACCACGCCACAAGCCGCTGACGGAACAAGCCGTGGTGAGTACAAAACCTACGGTGCAAATATGAAATTTACGCAGCAATTTGGCGATGCTTACCTAGCACTTGATACCGGCTATCAACACCATAAAGGCGACATCAGCGCTAACAACGACAGCGCCACGCTGGTGGCAAAAGCGCTGCGTATCGGTTCAGAAGTCGGCTATCGCTTTAGCTTAGGCAACATCGATTTGATTCCACGACTGAATGTACAATTGCAACGCATGAATTTAAAATCAAACAGTGATTTATTTAAGATTCAATATGACAACATCAATGCCGTTACCACAAATCTTGGTTTGAGAACACATTGGAACCTCGATAACCTCACACTGGGTTTAGATACTTACTATCAACACAATAGCAGCAGTAAAGGCGATTTGCTGGTACGATCTGCTATCGCAGAAAGAAGCTTTACCTCAGGTGGGTTAGGCAATTCTATCAATGTAGAAACCGCCGCTGAATATCGGATTATGCCGAAATTGAGCCTAGGGATTAGCGTTGGTTATCAGCATAAAGTCTCTCATAATGCGACCAATAGCCGAAATGTCTCAGCGAATATTAAATATACGTTCTAAGTTTTAACCACCATAACTCACCGCACTTTAACAGCCTATCCATCGTTAAAGTGCGGTTTTTCTCTATTTATAAGTCATACCATTCCCTCGCAATATGTTCTACAATAACCGAACTCATCACGTTGTTTACCACTAAACGAGGGCATTATGTATTTAGAACAAATTAAAGCAGAATTAAACGAAGCGGCTGATGTGTTGCATAACTTCATCAACGATGAAGCAAACATTCAACGGATTCAAGATGCCGCGCTGTTGTTGGCGCAGAGTTTTAAAAGCGGTGGCAAAGTGTTGTCGTGCGGTAACGGCGGTTCGCATTGCGATGCGATGCACTTTGCCGAAGAGTTGACCGGGCGTTACCGCGAAAACCGTCCCGGCTATCCGGCAATTGCGATTTCTGATGTCAGCCATTTAAGTTGCGTCAGCAACGATTTCGGTTATGAATATGTATTTTCCCGTTTTGTCGAGGCGGTTGGTAACAAAGGCGATGTGCTGTTTGGGCTATCGACCTCCGGCAATTCGCAAAACGTGTTAAACGCCATTGCAGCCGCCAAAGCCAAAGGCATGAAAGTGATTGCCATGACGGGTAAAGATGGCGGCAAAATGGCAGGTTTGGCGGATGTCGAGATTCGGGTACCGCACTTCCGTTATGCGGATCGCACGCAGGAAATCCATATCAAAGTCATTCACATTCTGATGATGTTAATCGAATTTGAAATGGCAAAAACGGCTTAAGTTTGATATTAGGTTCTTTTACACGAGGAGATCAGTAATGAACAATTTATTCAGTCAATTACAAAGCCGTCTTGGCGAGATGATGAAAGATGAAAACTTTTCCAAAATCGCCAAAAGTGCGGCGGTCGGCGGTTTGGCAGGTTTGATTCTGGGCAATAGCAGTGCTCGTAAAGGCGTTTTTAAGGCCGGAAGTTATGCTGCATTAGCCGGCGCGGCTTGGCTTGCCTACCAAAAATGGCAACAAAATAAAAGCGGAAGTGCGGTGCAAGATGTGCAATTCGACCCACAAGCCCAGCAAGAGGCGATCACTTACGCCAACAACACCCTGTCTGACAACAAAATCATGTTGTTAACCCAGGCGATGGTGTTTGCTGCCCGTGCCGACGGGCAAATCGATGCGCAAGAAAAAGCGCAAATTCATAAAGGTCTGGAACAGTTGGGCTATGGAGAAAATGCCGATCAGCTGGTTAATCAATGGCTCAACACCCCGTTAGATCCTCAAGCCCTTGCCGAACAAGTCAATGATCCGCAGCAAGCTGCCGAAGTTTATATGGTTTCCTTGTCGGTGATCGACCCCGATCACTTTTTGGAACAGGCTTATATGCAGCAACTGGCACAAGCACTGAAATTACCCGCCGAGTTGAAACAACAACTGGAACTGGCAGCGAAATAATAAATTTCTAGCACTTCAACAGGGAAGCCATGCTTCCCTTAGATTATTGACAAAGATAT
>NZ_VDHB01000109.1:0-11158 GCF_006227735.1 Testudinibacter sp. 'clade 2' | reverse complement strand
AGGATGTTCGGGTTGTACCATGGGATTGTACCTTAGGATTTCTTCGCCGATCAAGGGGGAAGCAAACTATCACCGCACCAGTTTCTACGCATCTTCTTCCAGTAAAACACCTTTACACACCCGACAATGATAACGCACTTTATTGCGTAGGATATTATTGTGGCGGCGCACGCTGAGCTGGTGGGTTTGGCAGTCGCAGCGGTAAGCAACGGTTTTGCCTTGCACACGTTGCACATCAAATTGGTGGCAGGTGTCGGCTGGCAGCTTAAACAGGTTTTGCATCACAAATTGCCACTCTTTGCCGTGCGGTTGCACCCGCCCGGAGACTTGGTACACAATTAAATGCGCCAGTTCGTGTGGCACGACTTGGCGCAAAAATTCCTCACTGTTTTCCAACAGCAAAGTGCGGTTCAGGCGGATTTCATTTTGTTGCAGATAAGCAACGCCGGCTTTCACGCCACGCAGGTTAAAATTAAATTCTGGCATGACAAAAGTGCGCTTGAAATGCTGTTCGGCGAGAGCCAAACAGGCACGTAAGCGGCGACTGATTTGCAGATTAAGGTGGCGCAGTTGTTGCTGCTCGTTGGATAAAATTGACATAAAGTGCGGTTACACAGCCTGACGTGCCATTTCCAACCCTTTCGCTTCGGTCGGGTAATACGGATTGGGAGGCGTGTGGCGCAGTAAAATGTCGCCGTCTTGAAACAGCGCCAATTCATTGACTGCCAATTGTTGCCAATTTTCATTATCGGTCAACGGCAACGTGGCGATGACCGCCACCCGATCATTCGGCGTGGTGACCGAAGCAAAATCAATTTGCACGTCATCATCAACCAATTTCGCCTCGCCAAACGGTGCTTTACGCACGATATAATGTAGCAACGAACCAGTGTGGGTGATTAGCCACTCACCATTGGAGAGCAGAAAATTCAGCAAACCGTATTGACGCAATTGCTGTGCGATATTGTCCACTTCGCTAAAAATTTGCTCGACACTTGGCGAGTAATCAAATTTCTGGCGTAAGGTTTCCAGCAAATAGCAAAACGCCGCTTCCGAATCGGTCGTGCCGACCGGGCGGTAATATTGCCCCTCATTTGGTTGAAAGCCTTTCAAATTGCCATTGTGAGCAAACAGCCAATATTGCCCCCACATCTCACGCATAAACGGATGGGTATTCGCCAATAAAATCGGCCCCTGCGTCGCCTTGCGGATATGCGCAATCACATTTTTCGACTGAATCGGATAGTTACGCACCAAATCCGCCACCGGTGAGGTGGCGCTGGCTTTGTCGTCGTGAAACAAACGCACGCCCTTGTTCTCAAAAAAACCGATCCCAAATCCGTCCGCATGCGAATCGGTTAACCCGCCACGACAACGGAAACCCTCAAACGAAAACACAATATCGGTCGGGGTGTTGCAGTTCATACCGAGGAGTTGGCACATGGTTTTTCCTTAGGTCATGGTTTTGGGGGATTATGAGCTAAGTGTATATAACGGCTGAGATAATGTAAAACAATCTCGTGTTCTAAATTAGATTGTTAGGTTATAAATGGAAAAATATCAGCCCGTCAATGACAGACCACCAATGACAGCCCTATAATCCGGGCGCTTTCCAAAGCGAGGTGGTGAGGTCGGAATCGACTAACAGCAGCTGTTGATGGTAAATTTCTATCCACTTCTTTTTATGGGCTTGATAAATGGCGTGATTTTGTTGGTCGGGCTGATGCTGCCGTTCGAATTTGACCAATTTTTTACCGGCTGCGGATAGAGAAGAGTAAATTCCCACGCCGACACCGGCAGCGATGGCACAGCCAAGTGCGGTTGCCTCTTTCACAACAGGAATATTAACCGTTAATCCGGTGACATCGGCTAAAATTTGGCTCCAAAGCTGGCCTTTAGCGCCACCACCGGCAAAAACGACAGAACTCAGTTTAACCCCTGAAAATTTTTGCACTTGATCTAAATTACAGGATGAAACAATCGCGGCATTCTCCTCCAACGCGCGGAACAGTGCTGCTTTATTGCATTTGGCGGAGTCCAAAGAGAGATTAATAAAAGAAGGCGAAGCGTGATACCAAGATTTAAAATGCATCGCATCCGAGAACACCGGCACAATGTCATTGGAACCGACCGGTACCCGAGCTGCCATTTGTTCTAATAATGTGTAGGTATCGATGCCCAGTTGCTCGGCAAGGTGTTTTTCCGCTTCACAAAAAGCATCTCGGAACCAGCGCATGGTTAACCCGGTGAAAAAGCTGATCGATTCGGCTTGCACCAGTGGCGGAATAACATGCGGATTAACACGGATATTCATCTCAGGATCGGTTTTTGCTTCAGGTAAATTGACCACCTGCTGCCAGAAAGTGCCGCCGATAATCGCTGCTTGTGAAGCTTCGGTGATGCCGAGTCCGACACAACCCAGTTGGACATCACCACCACCGACAACCACGCACGTTTCGGTGCTAAGCCCGGTTGCTGCTGCAATCTCTGACCGCACTTTACCTAATAAGCTTCCGGTTTCTTTCACGGCTGGCAAAATATCTGAGTTTAAGCCGACCGCCTCTAACAAATCCGGTTGCCAATTTCGGTTTTTCAGATTTAGCAGACCAGTGGTGCCGGCGTTTGACGGCTCTACCACCAGTTCACCGCTCAACATAAATGCCAGCCAGTCACTAATCATGCTGATGGCATGAACTTGGGCATAAAGTTCCGGCTGATGTTTCGACAGCCACAATAAACGGGGAATCGCACTTAATGCTAAGGTTTGTCCTGAGATATCATACACTTTTTTCTCAAAAGTGCGGTCATTTAGCATTTTTAATGCTTTAACTTCCTCGACCGCTCTGGCATCAACATTGCCGCACGCCCAAATAGCACGCTGTTGTTGGTCATAAAGTACGATCCCCTCACGCATTGAGCAGGTTGAAACCGCTATAATTTGTGCAGCGTCTATGTTGGCGCGCTGGATTGACTGTTTAATACATTCACTGGCAAGTTCCCAATTAGGCTGTAAATCAAAATTCATTGATCCTGGAATTTGCGGATCGGCTAAATGTGTCCACTCTTTTTGTGCCGAGCTGATTTGGTTGCCTTGCAAATCAAAAATAACCGCTCTTACACTTCCGGTTCCGGCATCTAAAGCCATGAGATAATGATTTGAGTTGCTATCCATTTGATTTCCTCCAAGTGAATGAAATAAATGTATAGGCGTTTGATTTTAAAATAATACCGTGTTAACTCAAGCTGGTTGCTTTATCTTAAACTTAAATGCCTACAGTTTTTAACGCCATTATTTTTAATGCCATTATTTTTAATGCCATCATACAATTTGCGCCAAAATCATTTTTGCTGTCTTCTCCTCGGTCACGAGGGAATTGATATATTTTCCGTTTAAAGCGCTTAAAATCGCATCGACTTTGTTCTCGCCGCCGGCAATTCCGATAACGGTCGGTATTTTGACTAATTTTTCTAACGGCAGGCTGATCAGTTCATCGTGCAATGGGATATCGGGCTGTAATGTGCCGTCATGCTGCATAAAATAGCCGAGAATATCACCAATAGCACCTTTGGAACGTAATTCTTGTTGCCCTTCTTCATTGATATAACCAGAACGAATCAAGGTGGCTTGCCCTTTTTGCTGGGTAGAACCTATCCCGACAATCGCCACATCGGCGGCACCGGCGGCAAGCATAATATCGCGGACACAGGCTTCTCGTTTAAATAGTCTTGCGGCTTCAACTGAGGAGGCTCTTAATGGCGCCGGAATGATGCTGATACTGCAAGAACCGTCCAATTCTCCGATGCCTTTCATATATGGACCAACACCGCCGGAAAGCGTAATTAATTTCAACTGATTACTGGTGATAAATTCGTTGCAGTATTTGATGGTCTGCATAATTGTTTCACCAAAACCGATTGCCATCAGTTGATTCGGCTTCATCAGCGACATCAACATCTGCGAAGCACCGATCCCTAACCGGGTATTAATTTCGTGTTGTTCCAATGCCGGTAAGACCCGAATATGCTTGAGATGAAAATATTGTTGCAGCGCTTCCTCTAATTCCAAGCAGCCTGTAAAGCGTGAGTTGATTTGCACTTTTATCACGCCAAGTTGTCGTCCTTTTTCTAGTAAACGCGACACTTTCAATCTGGGGATATCGAGCCGTTTGCCGATTTCTCCTTGGGTCAGATTATCGTGGTAGTAAAACCATGCGATTCTGGCCAGCATCTCCTCTTCAGTCATGCTGTGTAGAATATGTTCCGCTTCTTTTACTCGGCTCATCTCAAGTTTCCTTATACTGGTTTAACGTATTATTCATATGATTTTATTTTTATCAATTGTTCATTTTGTTTTTATTGCATAACCGTGATTGAGATCACAGATAACGCTTAAATCAGATTTTTAGCTTATTTTACACTAAATCGATCTATTTTTTGTGATATTGATCACTGTTATTTAAATTTTTATCTGATAGCTTAATGAACAAATGAAAAATAAAAATATATTTGTTCATTTATTTGGTGGGGAGTTATGGAAAACAGATCTTCAGAAAAAAGATTATTACTGAGAACACAAGATGTCAGTAAGTCATTTTCCGGCGTTGAAGTTTTAAAAGACATCGACTTTGAGCTGTATTCCGGACAAGTTCATGCGCTTTTGGGCGGAAACGGGGCGGGAAAATCGACCTTGATGAAAATCATTGCCGGCATTCAGCCGCAAGACTGTGGTGCAATTGAGATCAACGGTCAGCTACAAAGTTCGTTATCACCGAGCAAAGCGCATCAGTTAGGCATCTATCTGGTGCCGCAAGAACCGCTGCTGTTTCCGAATCTCAGTGTGAAAGAGAATATTTTATTTGGTTTGAAAGCCAATCAGCAGAGTGAAAACAAAGTAAATTTGTTGCTGCAAGAGTTGAATTCACATCTGAAATTGGAGATGCAGGCTGGATTATTGGAGGTGGCGGATCAACAGCTGGTTGAAATTATGCGCGGATTAATGCGCGATGCCTCTATTTTGATTTTAGACGAGCCTACTGCGTCTTTAACCCCGGTCGAAACCGAAAGCTTGTTTAAAAAGATCCACTCGCTATTGGCAAAGGGCGTCGGAATTGTCTTTATCTCGCATAAGTTACCGGAAGTTTGGCGAATTTCAGATGTGATCAGTGTGATGCGTGACGGCTATATTGCGCTCAGTGGGGCAACAAACACGCTGAATCGAGAGGCTGTGATTGCAGCGATTACACCAAAATCCAAATCAGCCCATTTAAGCGAAGCACAAAAACTCTGGTTGGAATTACCGGGACATAATCGAGTCAAAACTACCGATGTGCCGATTTTACAAGTGAAAAATTTGACCGGCGAAGGGTTTAAAAATATTAGTTTTGAAATTTACCCCGGCGAGATTTTAGGCTTGGCAGGAGTTGTTGGCGCAGGCAGAACCGAGTTGGCAGAGACTTTATATGGTTTGCGTAAAGAGAAAAACGGAGAAATTATTTTTGATAATCACACAATAAATCCGTTTGGCATCAAACAGCGGTTGCAACAGGGAATTGTTTATTTGCCTGAAGATCGGCAGGCTTCGGGACTGTATTTAGATGCACCACTTTCTTGGAATACCTGTGGTTTGACTTATACCCAGATGGGATTTTGGCTTAATCAAGCGAAAGAAGAGGCGATTTTAGAGCGTTATCACAGAGCAATCGGCATTAAATTTAACCACCCTTCGCAGTTGGTCAGAACATTATCCGGCGGCAATCAGCAAAAAATTCTGATTGCGAAATGTCTGGAAGCCGATCCGGCGTTATTAATTATTGATGAACCTACTCGTGGGGTTGATATTGGCGCGAGGGCGGATATTTATCAATTAATAAAAAATATAGCCAAGCAAAATGTGGCTGTTTTATTTATCTCTTCCGATTTAGAGGAAATTGAGCAGATGTCGGATCGGGTTTTCGTGATGCACGATGGGGAAATTGGATCGGCGTTAACCGGGAAAAATATTAATTCAGATAATATTATGCACATGGCATTCAGTGGCCAGACCGCACTTTAATCAATAAAAGGATTTTATTATGTGGAAGTTTATACAAAATAACCGTGAGTTGACTATTGTATTCGCTATCCTGTTTTTATTTCTGTTATTAATAATGTGGAGTGACAGTCGTTTTAATTTGCAAACGGTGACAATGATATTTACCTCTGCGCAAATCGTGATGCTACTGTCAATCGGGGCGAGCTTTGTTATTTTAACTCGAAATATTGATGTGTCGGTCGGCTCAATTATGGGATTGTGTGCGGTTATTATGGGCAGTTTGCTTAATTTAGGTTATGAACTGAGCGTTGCTTTTATGTGCACAATATTATGCGGCTTTTTAGCCGGATTATTTAATGGTGTTTTGGTGACAATATTACGGATCCCTGCCATTGTCGCTACATTAGGCACGTTAGGTTTATATAAAGGTATTATGTTGTTATTAACCGGCGGTAAATGGATTGAGGGGTTGCCACAAGAACTAAAATCGTTATCGGAACCAATGTTATTAAATATTTCCCCCATCGGTTGGTTATTAATTCTCTTAATTATCGCAGCTTATATTCTGTTGACTAAA
Source organism: Testudinibacter sp. 'clade 2' (assembly GCF_006227735.1). NCBI lineage: Bacteria > Pseudomonadati > Pseudomonadota > Gammaproteobacteria > Pasteurellales > Pasteurellaceae > Testudinibacter > Testudinibacter sp. 'clade 2'. Next base: position 4,550 of record NZ_VDHB01000109.1, on the reverse strand, counting down.
GTGCGGTTAGGCAGAAATTTTTATGCGGTCGGCGATAATTTACAAGGCGCATTACAGCTTGGTGTGAACGTTAATTTAATTAGAATATCAGCCTTTGCCATTAATGGTATCACCGCTGCGTTAGCTGGCATTGTGTTTGCCGCACAAATAGGATTTGTCCCCAATTCAACGGGGAACGGGCTGGAGATGAAAGCCATTGCAGCTTGTGTATTAGGCGGCATTAGTTTATTGGGCGGTTCGGGCAATATTATCGGTGCAATATTAGGTGCTTATTTTTTAATTGAGATTGATACGATTCTAGTGTTATTAAAAGTGCCGGCATATTGGAATAATTTTGTGGCAGGTATTGTGTTGTTAGCAGTTTTAGTATTTGACGGACGTATTCGAATCATGATCGAAAAAAATATTAAATCACAACGTTATGCTCGTTTTCTGAAAGATGATCTCACCCAAAATAAATTATAGGGCAGATGATATGTTGAAACTAAAAAGCAATATCAGAAAATATGGTTGGGAAACCGCACTTTTTTGCCTGTTGATCATCGAAATATTAGGCTTTGGAATGTTGAATCCCAGAATGCTGGATATGAATGTTTTGCTGTATAGCACCAGCGATTTTATTTATATCGGTATGTTGGCGTTGCCGTTAACCATGATTATTGTCAGTGGCGGTATCGATATCTCTTTTGGTTCGACGGTTGGTTTATGTGCCATTTTTCTCGGCGTTTTGTTTAAAGCCGATATCTCCTTGTTTATTGCGATTCCATTAACGCTGATATTGGGCGGAATATGTGGTTTGTTTAATGCCGGATTAATTATTTATACCAAAGTCAACCCACTCGTCATCACGTTGGGCACCATGTATCTCTATGGCGGCGGTGCATTACTGTTATCCGGCTTTGCCGGTGCAACCGGCTACGAAGGCATTGGTGGTTTTCCGGATAGTTTGCTGGAATTTGCCAACCAAACCCTGTTTGGAATTCCGACACCGATTATTTATTTTCTGATTATGTCGGTTATGTTTTGGTTGTTAATGCATAAAACAACCGTGGGCAGAAGCACTTTTCTGATTGGTCAAAGTGAAAGAACTGCACGTTACAGCGCGGTGCCCGTGAATAAAACGCTGTTTACTATCTATTCGGCAATCGGCTTGGTGGCAGCATTTGTTGCGATTTTACTGGTTTCCTATTTTGGTTCTGCCCGTTCGGATTTAGGCAGTTCGTTATTAATGCCGGTGTTAACCGCAGTGGTATTGGGTGGTGCGAATATCTACGGCGGTTCGGGTTCTATTCTCGGCACGGCAATCGCTGCGTTATTAATAGGTTATTTACAGCAAGGGTTACAGATGATTGGCATTCCCAATGAAATATCCAGCGCGTTATCAGGCGCACTTTTGATTATTGTGTTAATTGGGAAGTCCGTCAGTTTGCATTACGGCGCAATGCGTTATTGGATTCGTCGCAAAATCGGAAAGTCGGTGATTCATCATCACCAACCATAAAGGAGCATACTGATATGCAGTATGTTTTATAAAACTCAAGCAGGAGAACACTTATGAAACATTTACTTATGAAATCAACCGCACTTGCAGTGGCGTTAGGCTTATCTGCAATCAGTACCGCCAATGCTGCCGATCGTATTGCTTTTATTCCTAAGTTGGTTGGCGTGGGGTATTTCACCAGTGGCGGACAAGGTGCGGTTGAAATGGGAAAAACGTTGGGTGTGGATGTGACTTATGACGGACCGACGGAACCGAGTGTTTCTAACCAAGTGCAATTGATTAATAACTTTGTTAATCAAGGCTATAACGCAATTGTGGTTGCAGCGGTTTCCCCAGACGGTTTGTGTTCTACGCTGCAACGGGCGATGAAGCGCGGAGTAAAAGTGCTCACTTGGGATTCAGATACCAATCCGGAATGCCGTAGTTACTATATTAACCAAGGCACACCAACCCAACTAGGTTCGATGTTGGTTGAAATGGCGTCCAGCCAAATTACCAAACCGAAAGCCAGAGTGGCGTTTTTCTATTCCAGCCCGACGGTGACCGATCAGAATCAATGGGTAAAAGTGGCGAAAGAAAAAATTGCAGCGGAGCATCCGGAGTGGGAAATCGTCACGACTCAATTCGGCTATAACGACGCCATTAAGTCGCTACAAACGGCAGAAGGTATTTTGAAAGCCTACCCGGATTTAGATGCAATTATCGCGCCGGATGCCAATGCGCTACCGGCGGCGGCACAAGCAGCAGAAAATCTTAAACGTGAAGGTGTGACGATTGTCGGATTCAGTACTCCAAATGTGATGCGGCCTTATGTGAAGCGCGGTACGGTGAAACAGTTCGGGTTATGGGACGTGGTACAGCAAGGCAAAATTTCAGTTGCGGTGGCAAATGACGTACTGAAAGGCAAATCCCTAAAAGTGGGTGATAAATTAGATATTCCGGGGGTAGGAATGGTCGAGGTATCGCCAAACAGTGTACAGGGTTATGACTATGAAGCGGCAGATAACGGTATTGTTGTGTTACCGCAACGGGTGGTATTTACCGCAGAAAATATTGATAACTACAATTTCTAATCGTTTGGACATTAACAGGAGATAAACATGGCAGATTTAGATGATATCAGAGATGGTAAAGACTTTGGTGTGGACAGACCACAGAGCAATAAAGCATTTTACATGAAAGGACTTGGTGCTTTGGACTGGGGAATGCAGTCGCGTTTGGCGAATATATTTCATCCCAAAACCGGCAAAACCATTATGTTGGCATTTGATCACGGCTATTTTCAAGGACCGACAACTGGTTTGGAGCGGATTGATTTGAATATCGCACCGTTGTTTGAATATACTGATGTGTTGATGTGTACCCGCGGAATTTTACGCAGCGTTGTGCCGCCGGACACCGGCAAACCTGTAGTGTTGCGGGCATCTGGAGCTAATTCGATTTTAACCGAGCTTTCCAATGAGGCGGTTGCGGTCTGTGTGGAAGATGCGGTGCGGTTGAATGTGTCGGCAATGGCAGCTCAGGTTTATATCGGAACCGAACATGAACACCAATCGATTAAGAATATTATTCAATTGGTGGATAGTGGCATGCGTTATGGCATCCCGACCATGGCAGTCACCGGGGTCGGAAAAGACATGGTGAGAGATCAACGCTATTTTTCATTAGCTACCCGTATAGCGGCAGAAATGGGCGCGCATGTAATCAAAACCTATTATGTTGAGAAAGGGTTTGAACGTGTTACGGCAGGTTGTCCGGTGCCAATTGTGATTGCCGGCGGTAAAAAACTTCCTGAACAAGAAGCATTGGAGATGTGCTACCAAGCGATTGATCAGGGGGCAGCTGGTGTGGATATGGGGCGCAATATTTTTCAATCGGATGCGCCGATTGCGATGTTAAAAGCGGTGCATGCGGTTGTACATGGCGGGGAAAACGCAGCAACAGCTTATCAACTTTATCTCAGTGAAAAAAATAAATAACGATCAATCGAGCCTAATGGCAGGTGTCGCAACGCTTGCCATTATATCGTTATCTAAGTTTGGTATATTTAGGAGCCTACTATGTTTGCTATGTTGGTGGAAATCAATATCAAAGAAGGAAAAGAGCAAGCTTTTTTAGATGTTTTTGCGGCAAACCATTATGGAACTCGGAAAGAGCCCGGTAATTTGCGGTTTGATGTGTTGCAGGATCCGGAAGTTAAAACCCGATTTTATGCCTATGAGGTGTATAAAAATGAGGCTGCTTTGCAAGCGCACCGGCAAACGGCTCATTATCATCAATGTGTCAAAGAGTTGGAACCGCTGATGACCGATTCCAGAAGTAAAAAAGTCTTTAATTGGATTTTGCCGCAAGATCTTAGCGATGAAGTAAATGAAAAAAAGTAAATCACAAGTTATTCAAGCGATGAAATCTCAACCCCTTAGCGTTGGGATTCTCTCTTCAAACTGGTTGGAATTAAAGCAAAATTTATCTATTTTACAGAATAATCGGCTTAAATTGCTGCATTTTGATCTGGCGGACGGACAATTTTCACCGCTGTTTACGGTAGGCGCCGGGGCGATAAAGCAATTTCCGGATCTCTTCTATAAAGATGTGCATTTGATGGTGAAAAATCAGTGTGAACTGGCGAAAACCTGTGTGGCAAATGGGGCGGATATTGTGACATTACAGCTCGAAGGTGATGGTGATTTAGCGGCGGCATTGGCATGGTTAAATGCGCAAAGTGCGGTTGAAGAACAGCAGCCTGTTTTGGGCGGGCTCAGCTTATGCCCCGACACCGATCTATCACAATTAGCACCTTACTTGGATCAGGTTGATGTAATCCAAGTGCTGACCTTAGATCCGCGAAGCGGCAAAAAAGCGGATGAGTTTTCCGTGCTGACGCGAATTAAATCCATAATTAGGGTCTGTTGATCTTTGTTTATAATTTGAGCTATAGACTATTTTTCGTCAATACAAGGCAAAAGTCGTGAAGTTTAGTGATTCTAAACGAACGGCTTTTAACGCCGCTGTAGTAGCGAAAAGTAATGGCAAAAAAGAGGCATAGTCC
>NZ_VDHB01000108.1:0-2388 GCF_006227735.1 Testudinibacter sp. 'clade 2' | reverse complement strand
GAGATCACCACACGGCGATTTGGACGAAGGCAATCACGCAACGCTTGTCCTTGTTCCGCGTCACACGCCACCACTTGATCCGCCTTGCCGTGTCCGACCGCGGTGACCGCACTTGCCGCAAATCCTTTCGAAACCAGATAGGCTTTCACCGCTTCGGCACGTCTTTGCGACAACACTTGATTGTAGCTGTCCGAACCTAAACGATCGGTATAGCCGTCAACTGTCAGCGCTTTGCTGCCACTCGCATTTAAACCACGCGCCACTTCGTCAATCACTGATTTGCCTTTGGCACTCAAGGTCGCCGAGTCAAAATCAAACAAGAAGTCGCCGGACAGTTCATACTGATTATTACAGCCGATTGGTTTCCAGAAGAATGATTGGGCATTCATGTCTTTGTCGAACAACACTTTGTATTGACAAATTTTATGCTCACCGTTTTGACGGTAGTTGAACACATAATCCCATTCACGCACCGCAAACAAGCCTTCGCTAAAGTGCGGTCTGCCGATCAGATAATACAGCTGATCTTTGTTCATGCCTTTTTCGATCATGCGCACGTTATCCCAGTTCGGCCAAATGCCATACTGCGAACCGCTGAAATTCACACCGGCATCTTCCACTTTCGGCCACACCGGCTGATCGGTCGTGCCATCAGATTTGACATCGCTCAAACGACAGCCCGCTAGTGCCATTACCACAGCCAGCGGCAATAAATATTTTGTCACTTTTTTCATTCAATATTCTCCACTTAATTATTGAGTGAGAACCGCACTTTTACCTATTAGGCAAAGTGCGGTCAGGTTTATTACCACTGATAACCAACACCAACGCCACCGCTGACATCGCCACGGCTGTTGTGTGCTGCATTCAATTTGATAATCACTTTTCCGTTGTCGGAAATGCGTGATACCCCTAATGCCACCGCATTTTGCGATTTATGCACACCACCGGCAACCGCCACCAGCGAATGACCTGGCAGATAGGCTTGCGGCAAGCTCGCCATCGCTGCTGCCGTTGCGCCGACGCCGTCAATATCTTTGGCTAAACCGTCAACACGATTGTTGATATTGTTAATCGCCTGATTGGTTGCATGCAACTGGCTACCATTAACCGCCTGTTTCGATGTTGCCGAAATTTCGCCGTCAGCAACGTTATTGATAGTTTGGTTGTTGGCATTGATACCATTGCTGTCAATATAGGTTGTATCACCCACTTTATAGCTGTTGGCGGTCACAGTGGTAAAGGTTGGCGTATCGCTGATTTTCACTTTGATATTGCCTTTACCATCAGACTCAGTCGAGATATTGTTGCCATCACCTTTAATATTAACTGTGCTACCCAACGTCGCTGCATATGCCGTGCCACTGTCTGCACCGAAGGTAATCGGTTTAATCACCTCTTTATTCAAGGCATTCAAGGCTGTGCCAACATCATTTGCTGTAGTGGTATTGCCATCGGTCTGTGTAATCACATAGCTTGGTGCCGTGACTTTACCGTCTTGGTCAACGGTTGAACCGCCGCCTAACGCATTGGCAACCGATTGCGCTGTGCCATGTAGCTGATTGCCGTTGATGGCGTCGGTTGAACCTGCGGCGACTTTACCATCAGCCACATTGGTGATCACCATTGGTTTTTCACTGACAATTTTCACTTTCGCCGGAGTTGCCGGCGTTAATGTAATGGTACCGTCAGCATTGGTTTGTGAACGGTAGAAGTTTCCACCAACATTGGTCAACGAATTTCCGTCTTGATCCACATACTCCATTGGTAAGCCAACCACATCGATTTCATAGCTATAGTTACCATTGGCATCTTTGCTGACTGCTGACGCTTTAGTGTTAGTACCGTGTTTCACTGTCACCGTTTCCCCAGAAACCGCACTTGGCGCTTGGGCAGGATTTTTCTCTGCATCGCCATCTGTTGCCAGCTTCCATTCCGTTCCCGCACCAGTACTACCGGTATCTCCTGTCGCACCGGTATCGCCGGTTGCGCCAGTGGCACCTGTGGCGCCAGTGGCACCTGTATCGCCTGTGGCGCCTGTGGCTCCGGTAGCACCTGTAGCGCCCGTATCTCCGGTAGCACCAGTTGCGCCTGTATCACCAGTTGCGCCTGTATCACCAGTTGCACCTGTATCACCAGTTGCACCTGTGGCTCCGGTAGCACCTGTAGCGCCCGTATCTCCGGTAGCACCAGTGGCTCCGGTAGCGCCCGTATCTCCGGTAGCGCCAGTTGCGCCAGTGGCACCAGTTGCGCCTGTGGCGCCTGTGGCTCCGGTAGCACCTGTGGCACCTGTAGCGCCCGTATCTCCGGTAGCACCTGTGGCTCCGGTAGCACCTGTGGCTCCAGTTGCGCCGGTGGCACCCGTATCACCAGTCGCACCCGTGGCTC
>NZ_VDHB01000107.1:0-15756 GCF_006227735.1 Testudinibacter sp. 'clade 2' | reverse complement strand
TTATTTAATATATGTCATTTGGAGAATCATTATGTCAAAAGTTATCCCTCTTGCTGAGATCCACCCCCACCTGTTTGACGGCATGACGATCATGTCTGGCGGCTTTATGGGCATCGGTGCAGCAGAAACCTTGGTGCAAGCCATTCTAGATGCTGGAACGAAAGACATCACTTTAATCAGCAGTGACACGGCATTAGTTGATACCGGCGTTGGTCCGTTGATTGTGAATAACCGTGTCAAAAAAGTGATTGCCTCCCACATTGGCACAAATCCTGAAACCGGCAAAAAAATGATTGCCGGTGAAATTGAAGTTGAACTTGTGCCGCAAGGGACATTTGCCGAGCGTATCCGCGCCGGTGGTGCCGGTTTAGGCGGGATTTTAACCCCGACCGGCGTTGGCACTGTGGTGGAAGAGGGGAAACAAAAAATACAAATTGATCACGTCGATTATTTATTGGAACTGCCGCTGAAAGCCGATTTGGCATTGATTAAAGCCCATACCGCCGATACTGCCGGAAATTTAATCTATGACGGCTCCGCCCGAAATTTCAATCCGTTGATGGCATTGGCAGCGAAAACCGTGATTGTCGAAACCGATCATCTGGTTGAAGTCGGCAGTTTAGACCCGAATCAAGTGATGACACCTGCAACCTTAGTCGATTATATCGTGATAAAAACCGCACTTTAGTCTAAAAAAGAGGAACGATTTATGAATACAAAAGAATTAATTGCACGCCGTATTGCAATGGAATTAAAAGACGGTGATGTCGTCAATTTGGGAATCGGCTTGCCAACGATGGTGGCCAATTATCTGCCTGCGGATGTGAACATCACCTTGCAGTCAGAAAATGGTTTCTTGGGCTTAACCGCATATGATCCGGAAAATGCCAACCCCAATATCGTGAATGCCGGCGGGCAGCCTTGTTCAATTAAGGCTGACGGGGCGTTTTTTGATAGCGGGTTTTCTTTTGCCCTTATCCGCGGCGGACATGTTGATGCCTGCGTATTGGGTGGCTTGGAAGTTGATCAGGAAGCCAATCTTGCCAATTGGATGGTGCCGGGAAAAATGGTACCGGGCATGGGCGGCGCAATGGATCTCGTCACCGGCTCGCGTAAAGTCATCATCGGCATGGAGCATTGTGCCAAATCGGGTTCTTCAAAAATTCTCAAAAAATGCACCCTGCCTTTAACAGCAAAAAATAAAGTGCATATGGTCGTGACCGAATTGGCGGTGTTTAGCTTTATTGACGGCAAATTAACCTTACAAGAACACGCACCTAACGTAGATTTGGCAACCATTAAAGCCAAAACCGACGCCGAATTTGTTGTGGCGGACGATTTTAAACAGATGGTGATTAATCATTAATTTGTGCCATTGAGCATAATCAACAGAACAAAAAGGAACTCAATATGGAAAATATTGTCATTGTCAGCGCCGTCAGAACACCGATTGGTAGTTTTAACGGCGCCCTTGCTAGCGTAAGTGCGGTTGATCTCGGCGCTTTGGTGATCAAAGAAGTGTTACAGCGGGCAAATGTTGCTGCCGATCAAGTTGATGAAGTGATTATGGGCAATGTGCTGCAAGCCGGTCTGGGGCAGAACCCGGCACGGCAAGCCGCTTTAAAAGCAGGTATTCATCAGCAAGCCCCCTCGCTCACGATTAATAAAGTGTGCGGCTCAGGCTTAAAAAGCGTGGTATTAGGAGCGCAGGCTATTCGTAGCGGTGATGCCGATATTGTGGTGGTCGGCGGTATGGAAAATATGAGCCAAGCGCCTTATCTGCTGAGCAGCAAAGTGCGGTTGGGCGCCAGAATGGGCAATTTAACCTTGCAGGATAGCATGATTGAAGACGGCTTAACTTGTGCGATTAACCATTATCACATGGGGATCACCGCAGAAAATATCGCCGAACATTATGGCATTACTCGTCAGCAGCAAGATGAATTTGCCTTACGTTCGCAAACACTGGCTTCACAGGCGGTTCAAGCCGGTGTGTTCGATGCAGAAATTATTCCGGTAAGCGTAAAAACACGTAAGGGTGAGAAGGTGTTCAATCGTGACGAACACCCTAAATTCGACACAACCCTTGAACAACTTGCCGCATTGAAACCCGCATTTAAAAAAGAAGGCAGCGTGACAGCCGGCAATGCTTCAGGCCTTAACGACGGTGCCGCCGCCTTGTTGCTCATGAGTGAAAGCAAAGCCGCTGAATTAGGGTTGCAGCCGCTAGCCCGCATCCGCAGTTATGCCAGCGTAGGTAATGATCCTGCCTTGATGGGATTAGGACCGGTACAAGCAACACAAGCTGCCCTGCAAAAAGCCAATCTGACGTTGGCAGAGATTGATCTGGTCGAAGCCAACGAAGCCTTTGCCGCTCAATTTTTAGGCGTAGGGAAAACATTACACTTTGATCTGGAGAAAACCAATATCCACGGCGGCGCCATTGCACTAGGGCACCCGATTGGTGCCAGCGGCGCACGTATTTTAGTGACATTGTTGTACGGCATGCAGGCAAAACAAGCCAAATTAGGCTTGGCAACATTATGTATTGGCGGAGGGCAAGGGATTTCAATGGTGGTTGAGCGTCTCTAGTTTTCTCTTTTATCGGTAATAATCTGATTAATAATAACAAGTTGAGGTTAAAAATGATTGATGTAAATGGAAAAGTTGCTGTCATTACGGGTTCTGCCAGTGGTATCGGTTTGCATATGGCAAAAAAATTTTTGGCAAACGGTGCGAAAGTGGTCATTAGTGATGTGAATGAAGAAGCATTGGCTGCACGGCTGCAAGAGTTAAATCATCCAAATCTGTTGGCGGTAAAAACAGATGTCACGAAAGAAGCTGAGATTGAAAACTTAATTTCAACTGCGCATAAGCATTTCGGTAGACTGGATATTTTTGTTAATAATGCCGGTATTCAGCACGTCGCATCAATAGAGGATTTCCCGACCGAAAAATTCGATTTGATGATCCAAATTATGTTGCGTGCCTCTTTTCTTACGATTAAGCACTGCCTGCCGATTATGAAAGCGCAAAAATTCGGACGCATTATCAACGTATCGTCCATCAACGGTTTAGTCGGTTTTGCCGGTAAAGTAGCCTATAACGCCGCTAAGCACGGGATCATCGGAATCACACGAGTCGCTGCGCTCGAGTGTGCCAAAGACGGCGTTACCGTTAATGCGATTTGTCCGGGGTATATCGAAACGCCGTTGGTGCTGAATCAAATGAAAGATTTAGCCAAAACCCGCAACGTCAGTCTGGAAAATGTGTTGGAAGAAGTGTTGTATCCGCTGATTCCGCAAAAAACATTAATTGATATCGACGATATTGCCAGCTTGGTTCTGTTTGCCTCCAGCCCTTGCGCCAAACATATCACCGGCACAAACCTAGTGATTGATGCCGGTTATACTGCACAATAATCAACGTAAGCTGACCAAAGCCGATTTCTGGAACGACATCGGCTTTTCTCGAGCGATAATTTTATTTCTGTATTGATAGACAGGAGAATGAATATGTTAGGAATCCTGCTTGGTCTAACGATCATCATTGTATTGGCTTTTTGGGGCTGGTCGATTATTTGGGTCGCCCCAATAGCCGCTGGTGTTGTCGCATTATTTGGCGGATTAGACTTATTAACGGCTTATACCGGTGATTACATGAGTGGTTTCGTCGGTTTTGCCAAAACCTGGTTTCCCATCTTTATGCTGGGCGCAATCTTTGGCAAATTGATGGAAGTCACTTCAATGGCAAACGCCATTGCGCACACCATTAGCAAATGGCTGGGAGCAAAACGCGCGATTTTGGCTGTGGTTGTCGCCTGTTCGATTCTTACCTATGGTGGCGTCAGCCTGTTTGTGGTTGTTTTTGCCGTTTATCCACTCGGCGTTGCGCTGTTCCGCCAAGCCAATATCTCTCGCCAACTTTTGCCGGGTACCATTGCGTTGGGCGCATTCACCTACACCATGACCGCCATTCCCGGTACGCCGCAAATTCAAAATTTAATCCCGACCCACTATTTCCATACCACGCCTGCCGCTGCACCGTTAATGGGCATCGTATCGGCACTGATTATGGCAGTACTAGGATACTATTGGCTGGTTTATCGTGAAACCGCACTTCGTAGCAAAGGATTAGTCTTTATTGAACCAGAATCCACACAAACTGTCCGAACCGAAGATGAAGAGAATTTAGCAAAAGCATCATCAGACCAGACAAAAACAGTCGTTAACTCAATAAAAAATAGTGGACCCAATTTTTGGCTCTCTATGTTGCCGCTAATTTCTGTTGTTGTCGCACTAAACGTAGTCAAGTTATCAATAATAATTGCGTTGCTTATCGGGATTATCCTGATTTTAGTCCTGAGTGCCGCACAGTATAAACATTTCATTAAAGCCATCAACGAAGGGGCAAACGGCTCGGTGCTGGCGATTGTCAACACCTCGGCAGCCGTTGGCTTTGGTTCCGTTGTGAAAGCCGTTCCCGGATTTGCAGCGCTATCTGATTTTCTGTTGAATATCAAAGGTTCGCCTCTGATTTCCGAAGCGGTATCTGTCACCGCACTTGCCGGAGCAACCGGTTCCGCCAGCGGCGGCATGGGGATTGCCCTGGAAAGTTTGGGGCAAAAGTATTATGAATTGGCAATGGCTCAGGGGTTAAATATCGAACATTTCCATCGTGTTGCTTCCATTGCCTCTGGCGGGCTGGATACCTTGCCGCATAACGGAGCCGTTTTAACGTTATTAGTGATTACCGGCATGAGCCACCGCCAAAGCTACTTTGATATTGCCATGGTATCACTCGTGATTCCGACTATCTCTTTGATTACGGTTATCGGCTTGGCCAGCCTCGGCATCGTATAATCCCCATGTGGCATGGCGATAGCTGGTTCGCCATGCCGATCAATTTGTGAGCGAAGTATCATTTTCTCGCTCACTCTCCCATAAATTCTTCTATTTTGTGATCCACCTCTTGAAACAAATCATTAACAACTATTGCTCATTTTTTTAACTTCATATAGGGTAATACCGTCCGTTTTTAATTTCAGCGATCGTTTGCTTTCTTTCGCTTCCTGTAACATTCCCTGCGACATCGTTAAGAGGAACGCCGATTATGCAACACTTTGATTCCGTATTAAAAGAAAACCGTATTTTTAAGCCAAGTGATGATTTCCGACAAGCTGCCAATATCGGGCAATTGGAGGATTACCAAAATCTGTGGGAATTTGCCGATAAGGATTATCTACAGTATTGGGCAGATTTAGCACGTGATTTGATCAGTTGGAAAAAGCCGTTTATGACGATTTTTGACGACAGCAACGCCCCATTTTATAAGTGGTTCCCCGACGGCAAGCTGAATGTATCCTACAACTGTTTGGATCGCCATCTGCCTGACAAAGGCAACAAAACCGCACTTATCTTTGAATCCGACTTCGGACAGGTCAGCAGCTTTAGCTATGCCCAATTGCATAATCGAGTATGCCGTTTTGGCAATGCGCTGCGTGAATTGGGCATCGGCAAAGGCGACCGAGTGGTCATCTATATGCCGATGCTGGTCGAGGCCGTGATTGCGATGCAAGCCTGTGCTCGAATCGGGGCGGTGCATTCCGTGGTATTCGGTGGCTTTTCCGCCGGTGCGTTGCGCGATCGGATCGAAGATGCCGGCGCTAAATTGGTGATCACTGCCAACGGCGGGCTACGCGGTGGCAAGATTATTCCATTGAAAGAGACTGTTGACGAAGCATTGGATATGGGCTGTCCGACCGTAGAAAATGTGGTGGTGTATTACCGCTTGAATATTGACACCGCTTGGCGCAACGGGCGCGATTTGTGGTGGCACGAATTATCGAAACATCAGCCGGAGTTTTGCGAACCGGAGTGGATGAATTCTGAAGATCCGCTGTTTATTCTGTACACCTCAGGCTCCACCGGCAAACCGAAAGGCATTGTCCACAGCAGCGCCGGCTATTTGCTGGGGGCGATCAACACCTTCCGTAACGTCTTTGATAACAAACCGAATGATGTTTATTGGTGCACCGCTGATGTGGGTTGGATCACCGGACACTCCTATGTCTGTTATGGCCCATTGGCAAATGGCGCGACACAGGTGATTTATGAAGGTGTACCGAGCTATCCTGATCCCGGCCGGATTTGGCGGATAATTCAGCGGCATAAAATCAATGTGTTTTATACCTCCCCGACCTTGATCCGCTCTTTAACCCGGGTTGGCGACTGGATTCCGAATAAATATGATCTCTCTTCATTGCGCTTGCTCGGCAGCGTCGGTGAACCGATCAACCCATCCGCATGGATGTGGTTGTATGAGGTCATCGGCAAAGAGCGCTGTCCGATTGTCGACACCTGGTGGCAGACCGAAACCGGCTCGATTATGTTGTCACCACTGCCGGGCATCAACTCAATGAAACCGGGCTCTTGTACCTTGCCGTTACCGGGCATTATGGCGGATGTAGTCGATGAAAATGGACAAAAAGTCACGGGACAAAGCGGCGGGCTCTTGGTGATTAAGCGCCCATTCCCGTCGATGCTACGCACAATTTGGAATGACGACAAACGCTACCAAGCCACCTATTTCCCAGCGGAATTGGGCGGAAAATACTATGTCGCCGGCGACTCGGCACACCGCGACGAAGACGGCTACTTCTGGATTTTGGGTCGCACCGATGATGTGCTGAACGTATCCGGACACCGCTTAGGCACGATGGAAATCGAATCAGCGTTGGTGGCTAATCCGCAAGTTGCCGAAGCAGCCGTGGTCGGCAGACCGGATGAAATCAAAGGTGAGGCTGTGGTAGCGTTTGTCGTGCTGAATACCGCACTTCCGGAAGGACAAGAAGCGCGCGATTTGGCGGAACAGCTGAAACAGTGGGTCTCAAAAGAGATCGGCAAAATCGCCCGTCCGGAAGATATCCGCTTTGCCGAAAACTTACCGAAAACCCGCTCAGGTAAAATTATGCGCCGCTTACTGCGTTCGATTGCCAAAAACGAGGTCATCACCCAAGATGTCTCCACCTTGGAAAACCCACAAATTATTGGACAGCTGCAACGGCAAGTGTTGTAGTTGCTAAATTAAAAAGAGCGGTTTTGATCTTTATCATAAACCGCTCTTTCTATTTCAAATCAACTAATTCATCTCTTGCAAACGATAAACTTCAGTCTCATTAATGCTGTTCAGACCTTGGCTGATTGCGGCAGCGCCGGCGATGGTGGTGTACACCGGAATCCGTTGTTGCAGCGAGCTGCTGCGGATCGAGTGGCTGTCGGAGACCGATTCCGGCATGCTGCCGACGGTGTTGATCACCATGGCGATTTCGCCGTTTTTGATCGCATCGACGATATGCGGTCGTCCTTCCCGCACTTTATTCACGATTTGCACACCGATGCCGTGTTCGCGTAAAAATCTTGCTGTGCCCAACGTCGAACATAGTCCGTAGCCCAAGTCTTGCAGGCGTTTGGCGATTTCAACCAGTTTCGGTTTGTCGGCATTCTCGACCGATAGGAAGATTTTACCCAGTTTCGGCAAGCGTTCACCGGCGCCGATTTGTGCTTTCAGGAAAGCTTCCGAGAAGGTTTTACCCACGCCCATCACTTCACCGGTCGAGCGCATTTCAGGGCCTAGAATGCTGTCTACGCCTGGGAATTTGATGAACGGGAACACCGCTTCTTTGACCGAATACAGAGTCGGGATCACTTCTTTGCTGATTCCTTGCTGCTTCAGGCTGATGCCCGCCATCACCCGTGCGGCAATTTTCGCCAACGGCACACCGGTGGCTTTGCTGACAAACGGCACAGTACGCGAGGCGCGTGGGTTGACTTCCAGCACATAAATAGTGCCGTTTTGCACCGCAAACTGGACGTTCATCAAGCCGACCACTTTCAATTCAAACGCCATTGCTGCCGTTTGGCGACGGATTTCGTCTTGAATGTCGACACTCAACGAATACGGTGGCAGCGAACAGGCCGAATCACCGCTGTGAATCCCGGCTTGCTCAATGTGCTGCATGATGCCGCCAATCACCACCTCTTCGCCGTCGCAGATACAATCCACATCCACTTCAATCGCATCATTCAAGAAGTGGTCGAGCAGAATCGGGCTGTCGTCGGAAACCCGCACCGCTTCACGCATATAGGTTTGCAGTTCTTCATCGTTATACACAATTTGCATCGCCCGTCCGCCCAACACATACGACGGACGCACCACCAACGGATAACCGACTTCATTTGCCAAGGTTAGCGCTTCCTCACTGTTACGCGCAGTACGGTTCGGCGGCTGTTTCAGGTTTAATTTATGTAGTACTTTTTGGAAACGTTCGCGATCTTCAGCAGCATCAATGCTGTCCGCCGACGTACCAATGATATGCACCCCATTTTCGTGCAAGGCATTCGCCAATTTCAATGGGGTTTGTCCGCCGTAGTGCACAATGACGCCATACGGTTTTTCCACATGGATAATTTCCAACACTTCTTCCAAGGTCAGCGGCTCGAAATAGAGGCGGTCGGAAGTATCAAAATCGGTGGAGACCGTTTCCGGATTACAGTTGACCATAATGGTTTCAAAACCGGACTCCCGCAAAGCCAGCGCAGCATGCACGCAGCAGTAATCAAATTCAATCCCTTGCCCGATTCGGTTCGGACCGCCACCTAAAATCATGATTTTTTTACGGTCACTCGGGTTGGCTTCGCACTCTTCCTCATAGCAGGAGTATAGGTAGGCGGTATCGGAAGCAAACTCGGCAGCACAGGTATCGACCCGTTTATACACCGGATGCAGATTGAGCTGATGGCGTAACTCGCGCACCGCACTTTCAGTGCTTTTCACTAACTGGGCGATACGGCGGTCGGCAAAGCCTTTGCGTTTTAAACGGCGCAGTTCGGTGTAATCCAAATCTGCCAGCGTTTTCTTTTCTAACGCCAACTCCTCTTGCACCAAATCACGAATTTGCACCAAGAACCACGGATCGATTTTGGAATAGTGATACACCTCTTCCAAACTCCAGCCTATGCCGAACGCATCGGCAACGTACAGAATCCGTTCCGGGCCCGGATTGGAAATCTCGGTGCGTAATTTTTCCATATCTTCGGTTTTCAAATTGAAACCACAAATACCGGTTTCCAAACCACGCAGGGCTTTTTGCAACGATTCTTGGAACGTTCTGCCCATCGCCATCACCTCACCCACCGATTTCATTTGAGTGGTTAAACGATTGTCCGCTTTCGGGAATTTTTCAAAGGCAAAACGAGGGACTTTGGTCACCACATAGTCAATCGACGGTTCGAATGACGCCGGAATCAAACCGCCGGTGATGTCGTTGCGCAGTTCGTTTAAGGTGTAACCGACCGCCAGTTTCGCCGCCACCTTGGCAATCGGGAAGCCCGTTGCTTTTGAAGCCAGCGCCGAAGAGCGACTGACGCGCGGGTTCATTTCAATCACGATCATCTCGCCGTTTTCAGGGTTGATCGCAAATTGGACGTTTGAACCGCCGGTATCCACACCAATTTCACGCAACACCGCCAACGAGGCGTTACGCATAATTTGATACTCTTTGTCGGTCAGGGTTTGCGCCGGGGCAACGGTGATCGAATCGCCGGTATGCACGCCCATCGGGTCGAAGTTTTCAATCGAACAGATGATAATGCAGTTGTCCGCTTGGTCACGCACCACTTCCATTTCATACTCTTTCCAGCCCAATACCGACTGCTCAATCAACAGCTCGTGGGTTGGCGAGGCATCAAAACCGCGTTCGCAAATTGCATTAAATTCATCTTTATTATAGGCAATCCCGCCACCGGAGCCGCCCATAGTAAACGACGGGCGAATCAAGGTCGGGAAACCGACTTCCGCCTGCGCTTTCCACGCTTCTTCAAGCGTGTGGCAGACAAAGGATTTTGGCGTGCTCAAGCCGATTTTTGTCATCGCATCTTTAAAACGTCCGCGGTCTTCCGCTTTATCAATCGCGTCTTCTTTTGCGCCAATCAACTCGACATTATATTTCGCCAACACGCCATGTTTTGAGAGATCCAAGGCACAGTTAAGTGCGGTCTGCCCGCCCATAGTCGGCAGAATTGCGTCCGGACGCTCTTTGGCAATGATTTTCTCCACCGTTTGCCACGTGATCGGCTCAATATAAGTGACATCCGCCATATTTGGATCGGTCATAATCGTTGCTGGATTGGAATTCACCAACACTACTTTATAGCCTTCCTCTCGCAACGCCTTACACGCCTGCGCTCCTGAATAATCAAATTCACACGCCTGCCCGATCACAATCGGACCTGCGCCAATAATCAAAATCGTGTTTATGTCTGTACGTTTTGGCATAGTTCTCTCTCTTTGTTTTAAATCTGTTTTTGAAAACGCTTAATGGTAAATTTAACCGTTGTTTAAAATTGCCACTTAAACCTGCATTCTCTAATGTTGTAATTCAAACAGTAATTTTTGTTGTTCAATTTCGCGGACCAATTCATCTTCTGTAGGTAAATAAGGGATATATTTACTAGCAAAAAGTTGAGCGTTATCTTTTAAGACTGAATATTTCGCCACAATGCTATCCGTTTCAGTGCAAAGCAATAATCCGATTGTTGGGTTATCATTTTGTTGTTTTTTTAAATCGTCGTACATTCGGACATACATATCTAATTGCCCAATATCTTGGTGTGTCAGCTTATCGGTTTTTAACTCTACAATAACAAAACACTTAATCAGATAATTATAAAAAACCAAGTCAATAAAAAAATCGCTATTTTCTGTCCGAATATGCTGTTGTCGCGCGACAAACGCAAACCCTTTACCAAGCTCTAACATAAACTGTTGTAAATTATCGATCAATGCCTTTTCCAGTTCCGCTTCGGTATAGCTATAATGCGTCGGTAATTGAAGAAATTCTAAAACGGTCGGGTTTTTAATAAAATCGTAGGGTTGTAACACCGCACTTTTCTGTTGCATTTCCGTATGCACGGGTTCTTTATCTACACTAGCAAGTAAACGTTCATAGTAAAGCGTTGAAATGTTTCGATCTAACACTCTGACCGACCAATGGTTTTCAGCGGCTTCAATTAAATAATAACGTCTGGCTTGCTCATTCTGAATTTTTAATACCCGCTGAATATGAGTCCACGTTAATTTGGAAATCACTGATTTCCAAATATCTAAATCCGAAAACATCAAATAGAATTGGCGAAAATTACGAATATTTCGCTCCCCAAATCCTCTACCAAACTCTTGGCTCAGCACTTGGGAAACTTGCTTAATCACTTCTTTGCCATAATCTGCACGTGCTTGTCCACGCTGTTCTTCTTGCACGATCCGTTTACCGATTTGCCAATAGGCATCGACCATTGCTGAATTAATGGCGATATAAGTCTGCTGACGAGCCGTTGCAAGAATATATTTAATATCATTGATATAAGTGCCATTAGACATATCTATATCGGTACGTTTTGGCATAGTTTTTTCTCTTGCTAATATTTTCGTTAATCTTCAGGAATCCAAAATTCGCCTTGTCCCACGGGGATTACCTTGCCGCCGACATAAATCATCTGTTGCTCGTCCACCGTTAAGCTGAGGCGGTTTGCTCTGCCGATTTCATCTCCTTGCATGATCTGCCAACTTAACGGCGTGCGTTGGCTGTGAAGCGCCCAACCGCCTAAGTTGGCAGCGGCAGAGCCTGTGCCCGGATCTTCGTGCACTTCACCGTGGGCGGAGAAGAACAACCGCACTTTGACTTGATTATGCTGTTCAAACCACACATAGAGCTGCGCTTCTCCACTTTGTGATACGGCTTTTTGCAGCAAAAGTGCGGTATTGATGCGGCAATTTGCCACCGCTTGCACTGAAGTCAGTTGTAACAACAGTTGCTCTGTGCCGGTGTTCACCCAAACCGGTTCTGCGGCAATATCACGCAGTTGCAAGCCCAACATCTGGGCGCAATCGGCTTTGCTCAATCCCGAATGTCGCACCTGTGCGCCGTTGTTTAAGGCAAAGGTGATCGTGTCGGTTTGATGGTGCAGGCTGACCAAACCCGCTTCGGTTTGTAACTGATAATTGTCAGACAACCCCAACTGCCGGTGTAACACAAATGCCGCGCCGATGGTCGGGTGTCCGGCAAACGGCATTTCGTACTCAGGGGTGAAAATTTTCAGCTTTCTGACCGCACTTTGCCTATCGCTGCGTTGTACAAATACCGTTTCCGATAAATTAAATTGACGGGCAATCCGTTGCATTTGCTGCTCATTCAGTCCGTCCGCTTGCGGGAACACCGCCAACGGGTTGCCGTCAAAATGTTGCTCGGCAAACACATTAACCAACTGATAAGCATAGCTTTTCATGGGTATATTCCTGTTTAAACCACAACCTGCGGCGTATGGGTGTGGCGCACCACTTCCATTTCATGCACAAATTTGTCAAACAGTTCGGCAATATCATGCGGTCCCGGGCTGGCTTCTGGGTGTCCTTGGAACGAAAACGCCGATTGGGTTGTCAGCTCGATGCCCTGCACCGAATTGTCGAACAAAGAGCGGTGCGTCACCTTGACATAATCCGGCAAACTGGCTTCATCCACTTCAAAACCGTGATTTTGGCTGGTGATATACACTTGTTCGGTTGCTAAATTTTGCACCGGGTGGTTGGCGCCGTGATGTCCGAAGGCCATTTTTTTGGTTTTACCGCCCACCGCCAAACCGAGCAATTGGTGTCCCAAGCAGATACCAAAAATCGGTTTTTTACTTTGCAATAATTGTTGAATCGCATTCACCGCATAATCGCACGGTTGCGGGTCGCCGGGGCCGTTTGATAAGAAAATACCGTCCGGATTCAGTGCCAACACCTCTTGTGCGCTAGTTTTTGCCGGCACAACGGTGATTTGGCAGCCACGTTCGGCAAGCATACGCAGAATATTGTGTTTCACACCAAAATCGTAGGCCACCACATGATAGCGTCCGGCGTCTTTATGGCTGAAGCCCTGACCCAATTTCCATTCGCCTTGCTCCCAACGATAAACCTTGTCACAAGTCACTTCTTGCGCCAAATCCTTACCTGCCATACTGCCGAAACTTTGCGCCAGTTCCAGCGCTTTGGCTTCGTCAATTTCCCCCGCCATAATGCAGCCGGCTTGCGCACCTTTATCACGCAGCAAACGGGTTAAACGACGGGTATCAATATCGGCAATCGCCACGATTTTATTGTCGACTAAATACTCTGATAAATTTTGCTCACTACGGAAATTACTGTGAATCAGTGGTAAGTCGCGGATCACCAAGCCGGAAACATAGACTTTATCCGCTTCACAGTCTTCTTGATTGACGCCGGTGTTGCCGATATGTGGATAGGTGAGGGTGACAATTTGTTTGGTGTAGGACGGGTCGGTTAAAATTTCTTGATAGCCCGTCATTGAGGTATTAAAAACCACTTCGCCGATGGTATGGCCTTGATAACCAATCGAAGTGCCGTGGAAAACAGAGCCGTCAGCTAAGACTAAAATGGCTGGTTCAGACATGAATCTCTCCCGGAATAATCATTTTATATTCAATTTTAGATAAACACTGGCGCTGTAGCCCGATGCATTACTCATTGCTCCTGCTGTATAAAAGGTATTTGAAATGTAGCAAAATTGAGCAAATTATTGTAATGGAGCAAAACGCGCAATTCAAGACAAATAATTTTTAAACTATATACCAAATGAAAAAATATGCAATAAAATGAATAAAAATTCAATTTTATTGCTATTTACCCGCTTAGCGAAACGAATAAAAGCTGTTCTTTACCCCTAAACTTGCTAAAATAAAACCACTCTTTTTGCAATGGAACCGCAATATGAAAAAATCTAATTCGATTAAATTTTGGCTGCCACTGATATTAGCCACAACCATCGGTGCCTGCTCAAGTATCGACGAAACCACCGGACAACGCCAAGATCCGTTGGAAGGTTTTAACCGCACCATGTGGGATTTCAACTATAACGTTGCCGACCCCTATTTGCTAAAACCTATTGCTACAGGCTGGAAAGAATATGTGCCGCAGCCGGCTAAAACCGCACTTGTCAATGTTGCCAACAATTTGGATGAACCGGCAAGCTTTGTAAACCGTTTATTGGAAGGTGAATTTAGTAAAGCGATGGTGCATTTCAACCGCTTCTGGATTAATTCTGTCTTCGGTTTAGCCGGTATGATGGATATCGCCAGTGCCAGCGAAGGCTTGCGCCCTGCGGGTTCTCGTTCATTCGGTGACATGCTAGGCAGCTATGGTGTCGGCACAGGGGCTTATGTGATGGTGCCGCTATATGGTCCGGCTACCCCGCGCCAAGATTTGGGCAGATTGGTTGACCATACCTATCCGGCGCTGTCATTATTAGGTCCTTGGTCGGTATTAAAATTTAGCGTACAAGCCGTGGATCGTCGTGCCAATTTACTCAGCCAAGACCCTATTCTGGCACAATCGCAAGACAGCTATCTCACGGTGCGTGAAGCTTATTTTCAAAATCTGGAATTTAAAGTCAACGACGGTAAGCAAGGTAGCGAAATTAAAGAAACCTTATCAGAAGACGAACTCAAAGAAATCGATTAATCATTTATTGAATAAAGGAATATGCTATGGAACTGACACTCACACAACGCCTGATTCTAATCAATCAGTATGAATTGATGGCACTGCTCGACAAAGACAATGCCGGAAAATATAAACGTAATCAAAATATCATTAAAGGCGGTTATAAGCTGGATCTGAAAGAATTATATAAAGATTTCAGTGAGATAAGTGAAGAAGAGTGTAAAGCAGTAATCAACACTTTAGAGATGTATCAAGCATTGCAAGTTTCCTACAACAATTTGCATCATAAAGAAGATTTAACCGCTCACCGCTTAAAATTCTTGGGTTACTGTGCGATTCGTGAGAAAAAATACCTGAATTATCTTGGATTTATTGCCGATAATGATAAAAAATACCGAGATTTGATTCAATGCCCGAACGGCTGTGATGCACAAACCCCGATGTGGGACAAATACAGCAAAATGCTCGATGTATGGCATAAATGCCCACGCCAATTCCACCTGAGTATTGCCGAAATCAAACAGATTTTGAATGCTTAACGGCTTGTTCTAACAGGAATTAAAAACCGCACTTTGCCTTATAATCTGCTAAAAGTGCGGTTTTATTCATTAATCTTTTCAGCGATGTATCCAGCCCCTTAAATCTGAACCGATAAAAGTTAAACGCACCGCACTGGGCGGTTGGGTAAAACGATAACTGATCGGCTCCGGCAAATTTTTTAACAACGCATAAGGCAACACACCGATTATCTGCACTTCAGTATCCGAACTACCATATTTCACGGTTTCATAAATCAACGGCAGCTGACCGTCATTAACAACAACGGCTTTGCGCCAACCAAATTGATAGGGCACTGCAAGTTGTTGTTGGTTTGCCAACTGATATTGCTGCGGAAAAAACAACGCATACTCCTGAAACTGATTGTCATCACGCACAATCACTAATTGATTTACTGCTCCCCACAGCAAAGCAGCCAATGTCACCAAGCCCAATGCCAAATAACGATTTATTTTCAAGGAATTTTTATAACGGCTAAAACGGAAAATAATGAGTGGCAGCAAAATTAATAGAATTAGCAGGCCATAAAACAGATTAATCGGTAACATAAAATGGTTCTCTTTTATCAGGCGGCAAATAGCAAAAAGGGCGAACCGAAGTTCACCCTTTTCCAGATATCTTGCAGCGCAATTATTTGATAAT
>NZ_VDHB01000106.1:0-4544 GCF_006227735.1 Testudinibacter sp. 'clade 2' | reverse complement strand
GATCAACAGACCCTAATGTATAACAGAAAATTAATTTGCATTTTAGCAAGGCTTGCGGTAAATAAAAACAGCCATTTATTTGAAAACGCCAAATTACAAAATACACCAAAATGAGTTGATCTGGCGCAAAAATTACCAATTGAATTTTAAGTATGCTATAACCTTAAGGCATATTAATTTTATTAGCACGGCGGGAGGGTGGCATGACAGCAGCAGAACTAATGGCGGAAGGTATCGCTTTAATGGTGTCAGGAATGGGATTTGTCCTGTTGTTTCTCTGCATTTTGATCCTTGCAATTCGTTTAATGTCGTATCTGGTTAATCGGTTTTTTCCTGAACCGATGTCAATCAAACCGCACTTATCTGCTCCAAAGCAAGCAAACTTGACGTTGTCGACAGCACAAGAGGATCTTGACGTTCTGCGTCCGGTTATTGTGGCGGCAATTGCCCACCATCGCCGTCAGCGTTAGCAACCATAGATCAAATTATAAACAAACATCAACAGACCCTAATCTTTATGGAGTATTCTCATGACAAAATCTGCACACCCAATCGCGATTACTGATGTGGTATTGCGTGATGCTCATCAATCATTATTTGCCACACGGCTACGTTTGGACGATATGTTGCCGATTGCTGCCGAACTGGATCAAATTGGTTATGCTTCACTGGAATGTTGGGGCGGGGCAACATTTGATGCCTGTATTCGGTTTTTAGGCGAAGATCCTTGGGTTCGGTTGCGAGAGCTGAAAAAAGCGATGCCGAAAACGCCGTTGCAAATGTTACTGCGTGGGCAAAATTTGCTGGGTTATCGGCATTATGCCGATGATGTGGTTGAACATTTTGTTGAAAGAGCGGTCAGCAACGGAATCAACGTGTTCCGTGTATTTGATGCGATGAATGATCCGCGCAATATGTGTTGTGCGCTGCAAGCGGTGCGCAAAAACGGTGCTCATGCGCAAGGCACCCTCAGTTATACCACCAGCCCGGTGCATACTTTGGAAACTTGGTTAGACCTCTGTGAACAGCTGCTGGAAATCGGTGTTGATTCATTGGTGATCAAAGATATGTCAGGGATTTTGACACCGATGGCAGCGCATCGCTTGGTACGCGAAATTAAACAACGCTATGACATTCCGTTGCATCTGCATTGCCACTCCACCACCGGCATGGCAGAAATGGCACTATTGAAAGCGATTGAAGCCGGAGTCGACGGCGTGGATACCGCAATTTCCTCTATGAGCGGAACCTACGGTCATCCGGCAACGGAAGCATTGGTGGCAACATTGCAGGGAACGGAATATGACACCGGCTTGGATATTCATAAATTGGAAAAAGTGGCAGCCTATTTCCGTGAAATTCGTAAAAAATATCAAGCTTTTGAAGGACAATTAAAAGGCTCTGACAGTCGCATCTTAGTGGCGCAAGTGCCGGGCGGTATGTTGACGAATTTGGAAAGCCAGCTAAAACAACAAAATGCCTCACAACGTTTAGACGAAGTGTTGTCTGAAATTCCACGAGTCCGTCAAGATTTAGGCTATATTCCGTTGGTGACGCCGACCTCGCAAATTGTCGGTACTCAAGCGGTGATCAATGTGCTCACGGGAAGTCGTTATCAAACCATTGCTAAAGAGACTGCGGGGATTTTGAAAGGCGAATACGGGCGTACACCGGCACCGGTTGATACCGCACTTCAAGCCAAAGTGCTAAACGGTGCAGCGCCGATGACCGATCGTCCGGCAGATCATTTACCGCCGGAAATGCAGCAACTGACAGCAGAAGTGAAACAACAAGCAGCACAGCAAAATATCAAACTGGCGGATAATCTGATTGATGATACGTTGATTGTGGCGCTGTTTCCGCAAATCGGTTGGAAATTTTTGGAAAACCGTGATAATCCGGTGGCGTTTGAAGCGGTACCAGCAGCTACTTCAGACATATCTAAAGCGGCGTCAGTTAAACCAGCCACAGCAAATCCAGCGAATGCTACCGATGCGGCGGTGTATACGGTTGAAATCGATGGCAAAGCCTTTGTGGTCAAAGTCAGTGAGGGCGGGGAGGTTGGCGATATTAGTCCGGCAAAAGTGCGGTCAGCGCATGATGCTGCGCCGTCTCAAGCAGTGAATACAGCCAAAGTAAACACAGTATCGGTGAATGCACCGATGGCGGGCAATATCTGGAAAGTGCTGGTGACGGAAGGGCAACAGGTTGAAAAAGATGAGGTGCTGTTGTTACTGGAAGCGATGAAAATGGAAACTGAAATTCGCGCCGCTCAGGCCGGCACGGTGCAGGGGATTGCGGTGAAAGCCGGGGAGACGGTTGCTGTCGGTGATCGTCTGATGAATTTGATATGATCAGAGCAAGGTAACGGATTATGGAAAGCATTTACGCCCTGTTGCAGGGCATGGGTATCCGGCATCTTGAGCTGGGGCAAGCGATTATGCTAGTCGTTAGTTTATTGCTGCTGTGGCTTGCGATTGCCCGTAAATTCGAGCCGCTGTTGTTATTACCGATTGGCTTTGGCGGATTGCTGGCGAATATTCCTGAAGCCGGTATGGCGATGACCGCATTGGATAACCTGCTGCATCACGGCAGCACTGAACAGTGGGCGTTTGTTGCCGATAAACTGAATGTCGCAGCAAACTTGGATTCGATTAAATCCGGCTTGAATACCGCACTTCCTTCAGTGCTGGCGCAATTAGAAAGTTATGCAACGGATCAAGGCTATACCACCGGAATTTTAGCGCTGTTTTATAAGGTTGCTATCGGTTATGGCGTCGCGCCGTTAGTAATTTTTATGGGGGTTGGGGCGATGACCGATTTCGGACCGCTGTTGGCAAACCCAAAAACGCTATTGTTGGGCGCCGCCGCACAATTCGGTATTTTTGCCACCGTGCTTGGTGCATTGGCATTAAACAGTTTGGGGATTATTGAATTTACCCTGCCGCAAGCGGCTTCGATCGGCATTATCGGCGGGGCTGACGGCCCGACGGCAATCTATCTTGCCAGCAAACTAGCGCCGGAGCTGCTGGGGGCGATTGCGGTGGCGGCGTATTCGTATATGGCGTTGGTGCCATTAATTCAGCCACCGATTATGAAAGCGCTCACCAGTGAAACAGAGCGTAAAATCCGCATGGTGCAGCTTCGCCAAGTCAGCAATCGGGAAAAAATTCTGTTTCCGATTGTATTGCTGTTATTGGTGGCGCTGTTGCTGCCGGATGCCGCACCGTTATTGGGGATGTTTTGTTTTGGTAATTTAATGCGGGTCAGTGGCGTGGTGGAACGTTTAAGCGAAACCACGCAGAATACTTTAATCAATATTGTGACGATTATTTTGGGTTTATCGGTCGGAGCAAAATTGGTGGCGGATAAATTCCTGCAACCGCAAACGCTGGGGATTTTACTGCTGGGTATGGTCGCATTTGCGATTGGTACTGCCAGTGGGGTGATTATGGCGAAGTTGTTAAATCGTTTTTCTAAAAATAACCCGATCAATCCGTTAATTGGCGCTGCCGGCGTCTCTGCGGTGCCGATGGCAGCGCGGGTCGCCAACAAAGTCGGTTTGCAAGCTGATTCGCAAAACTTCCTATTAATGCACGCAATGGGCCCCAATGTTGCCGGGGTAATCGGATCGGCGATTGCTGCAGGGGTGATGTTAAAATATATTACTGCAATGTCGTAGGGTC
Source organism: Testudinibacter sp. 'clade 2' (assembly GCF_006227735.1). Classification (NCBI taxonomy): domain Bacteria; kingdom Pseudomonadati; phylum Pseudomonadota; class Gammaproteobacteria; order Pasteurellales; family Pasteurellaceae; genus Testudinibacter; species Testudinibacter sp. 'clade 2'. The sequence goes on along the minus strand of NZ_VDHB01000106.1, from coordinate 858 downwards.
TATAGCTCAAATTATAAACAAAGGTATAGTAGACAAAATGGTTGCTAAAAAGTGGGTTAAAGCCTTATAGTAACTGGCTTTAACCCACTTTTTTGAAATATGAATAAAAAATTGCCCTTTCTGCCAAAATCAAAATATTCGCAAATATGGTGTTCGTAATAATATTCAGCGTTATAAATGTAATGTCTGCAATAAAACATTCATCTCCAAGAAAAAATTAGATCCGATTAAAATTTGGTCTGATTACACTTTCGGAAAACAAACCTACAAACAACTTGCTGATAAATATCATTGTTCAGTTAGAACAATCCAACGATATATATTAAAAGCACCGAAAGCATCATTAAATTCACCAATAAATCAAAAATTAAATATATTAATGGATACGACTTTCTTCGGTCGTGAGTTTGGTATTCTTGTGTTGATGGATAGTATCACTGAAAAAGTCATTTTTCATCGTGTAGTAAGTACGGAGAAAGCCTTATATTACCGATTAGCCATTAATGAATTAAGAGAAAAAAATTATTATATTCAATCTATTACCTGCGATGGAAAGCGAGGTTTACTGAAAGATCTTTTAAATGCACCGATCCAGATGTGTCAATTTCACCAAGTTGCACTTGTCATCAGAAAATTAACCCGAAAGCCAAAATCAGAAGCGGGAAAAAAGTTAAAAATACTTGTTAAAACACTCAAAATAAGCCGTAAGAATGAGTTTTATATAAATCTGTATCATTGGTATCTTAAGCATAAAACATTCTTAAATGAGCGTTCTGATAAGCCTGATGAAAAAGGTAAATATCCTTATAAGCATCGTGGCGTTCGTAGTGCTTATGCAAGCTTGCTACGGAATATGGA
>NZ_VDHB01000105.1:0-13130 GCF_006227735.1 Testudinibacter sp. 'clade 2' | reverse complement strand
AGGGGGCGATTATATATCGCCCCGAACCGAACTTTGCATTTTTCCTTTGTTGATTAAGTGCTTATACCGCACTTCGCAAACGGGCAGATAGTTAATCCGCCCCTATCCAGCCTAATCAAATATCTTTGCCAATAATCTGAGCGATTTCTTCAATCGCCTTTTTTATGACGGAACATTCAATCCCAATACCGCACTTTTAGATCAGTTGAGCAAAATTTGCTGAGAAGTGCGGTCATGACTTTACGCATTACCGCTATTAATATTTTCCAACGCTTCCCAACGCAGCAAACTCTGTTCCAGCTGCTGTTCTTTATCGGCAAGTCGTTGTAAAGTGTCTGCAGTATATTGATGATCTTTTTGGAAAAAATCACCGCTGCTGACTTCAGTTTGCAAGCTTTCGATTTCCGCTTCCAATTGCTCCAGCAATTGCGGCAGCTGCTCTAATTCCCGCTGTTCTTTAAAACTCAGTTTGGTTTTACGCTCCGGCAGTTTAGCTTTTGCTTTTTTATCTTCCGTTGCTTCAACCGCACTTTGCGTTTTTGCCTGTGCCGTAGCGGCGTTTTGCTGCACGCTTTCAAAATAGTTTTGTTGCTGCTGTTTGGCGTCGCTGTAGCCGCCAACATAGTGGTTCAAGACGCCGTTGCCTTCAAAAAAATAACATTCAGTGGCGGTGTTGTCGATAAATTGGCGATCGTGGCTGACTATAATCAAGGTGCCTTGATAGTCGCTTAAAATATCTTCCAATAATTCTAAGGTTTCCACATCTAAGTCATTGGTCGGTTCGTCGAGAATCAACAGGTTATTCGGTTTCAGCAACAGTTTTGCCAGCAGCAGGCGGTTGCGCTCGCCACCAGACAACGCTTTCACCGGGCTCATCGCCCGTTTGGGTGGAAACAGGAAGTCTTGCAAATAGCCCAACACATGGCGCTTATGGCCGTTGACTTCTACATCTTGTTTGCCGTCTGCCACGTTGTCCATCACGCTTTTTTCCGGATCCAGATCAGCACGATATTGATCAAAGTAGGCAATTTCCAGTTTGGTACCCGACCGCACTTTGCCGCTGGTCGGGGTTAATTGCTGTAACAGCAGTTTGATAAACGTGGTTTTGCCGCAGCCGTTCGGACCGACTAAGGCAATTTTATCGCCACGCATAATGTTATCGCTGAAATTTTTCAGCAACACCTTATCCTCAATTTGATAGCCTAACCCTTCCATTTCAAATACTATTTTGCCGGAGCGAATTGCGCTATCGACTTGAATTTTGGCGGTTCCCAATACGTCACGCCGCTGACGACGCTCTTCGCGCAGTGCTTTTAACGCTCGCACCCGCCCTTCATTGCGTGTGCGGCGAGCTTTAATCCCTTGCCGAATCCAGACTTCCTCTTGTGCCAATTTTTTATCGAACAGATCATTTTGTAATTCTTCAACCCGCAGATTCTCTTCCTTGGTGGTTAAATACAGATCGTAATTGCCCGGATAAGAAACCAGTTTACCGCGATCCAAATCCACAATTCGAGTTGCCATTTTGCGGATAAAAGAGCGGTCATGAGAAATAAAAATAATGCTGCCGGAAAACTCTAGCAAAAACGCTTCCAGCCAATCAATCGCATCAATATCTAAATGGTTGGTCGGTTCGTCTAGTAATAAAATTGTGGGATTGCTGACCAGTGCACGAGCCAATGCTGCTTTGCGCTGCCAGCCGCCGGACAGCGCCGACAGCAAGGTGTCTGGATTCAAATCTAAACGGCGTAATACGTCTTGAATTCGGCTTTCCACTTGCCAACCGTTGGTGTGATCCAACTCATGCTGCACTGCCGCCAATTGCTGCATCAGCTCGTCGGAATAATTTGTGGTCAACTCGTACGAAAGGCGATGATACTGTTTCAATAAATCCGCCAAATCGGCAATCCCTTCCGCCACATAATCAAACACGTTATCTTCAATATGACGTGGCGGATCTTGCTCTAGGCGCGACACTATCACGCCGCTTTCCAACTGCAACGTGCCGTCATCAAGTGCGGTTTCGCCGGCAAGAATTTTCATCAATGTCGATTTGCCTGCGCCATTGCGCCCAACCAAACAGACCCGCTCACCGGCTTCGATGTGCAAATCTGCATGATCTAATAACGGGTGATCACTAAATGAAAGGTAAGCCTGAGTTAAGTTTAATAATGCCAAAATGAATCCTTAATCCGTCAACAAACAAACTTTAAACAAAATTATTGGCGATTTTAGCAGTTTTATGGCGGCTTTTATACCGACAATGCTAAAGTTTGACCCAAATCACAGTAAAATCAACCTGTTCCGATTAAGATAGCAACTCAAGCCGCTTTAGAAGGAGTTAAATTATGTGGAAAGCCATTTCGCAGCTTTTGGCCGATCAGTTCGGTTCTTACTACACAATTAAATCCAAAACCCCGGTGGCAGGGGGGGAAATGCACCAATCTTGGATCATTGATGACGGCAATATTCCGGTATTTGTCAAAATCAATGATAAATCCTATCGTTCGATGTTTCGTGCCGAAGCGGATCAACTGGAGCTCTTGGCAAAGAGCGGTATTGTGCGTGTGCCTCGTGTCTACGCCCTGGGCTGTGCCGAAAATGTCAGCTTTATTTTAATGGAATCCCTTGATTTACAGCCGGTTCCACCTGAAAAAATGGCAGAACTTGCAGCGCAACTGGCTACGCTGCATACCAATGGCGGCAATCAACGTTACGGTTTTGATTACGACACTTGGCTCGGCCCGGTTTACCAACCCAATTCCTGGGCGAAAAACTGGTCAACTTTTTTCAGTGAAAACCGAATCGGCTGGCAACTTCAGTTGTGTAAAGAAAAAAATATCCATTTTGGCAATTTTGAGGATATTATCTCCTCGGTCAGTTTTCATCTGGCAAAATATCAACCAACACCCGCACTGTTGCACGGGGCGCTTTACCATAACAATATGGGAGTTTGTGGCAATGAAATTGTGCTTTACGATCCGGCTTGCTATTGGGGCGATGCCGAATGTGATTTGGCGTTAGCTGATCTGTTTCATGATCTGTCGCCTGAATTCTATCAGGCATATAACAGTATCAATCCGATTGATAAAGGCTACCAGCAACGCAAAACCCTATATCAACTCTATTATTTGCTCAATTTCAGCCATCGTTTCCGTGGGCAGTATATTCAACAAGCCGATGAAATTATCAGGTTAATAGGATAAGCAATGACGAAAATTAAAGCCGTTATTTTTGATATGGATGGGGTGTTGATCGATTCTGAACCCTTGTGGCAACAGGCAGGCATTCGCTACTTTAACCAGTTAGGACTGCCTGTCAGCGCTGAAGATATGCGGCAAATGGTCGGCGTGCCGTCAAAAGAGGTGATCCGTAAGTTCTATCAAAAATATGGTGCGGCAGATTTGAGTATCGAACAGGCAACCGAGCAATATTGCCGCTGTGCGATAGATCTAATTTTAGACAAACAACCGTTGATGGATGGCGTAAAACCTTTATTGGCGCGTTTGCGCCAACATAATCTAAAAATAGCCGTGGCATCGGCTTCGCCAAGGGAGTTATTGGAAAGTATCACGCAAAAGTGCGGTATCCGCGACTATTTTTCTGCGATTGCTTCTGCAACCGAACTGGCTTACAACAAGCCGCACCCGGCAGTTTATCTGCACGCTGCACAACAGTTAGGGGTGGAACCGCACTTTGCCGTCGGCATCGAAGATTCGGTGGTGGGCATGACCGCAGTCAAAGCGGCGTCAATGTGCTGTATTGTAGTGCCTTCCGCACAGGAAGAAAATGATCCGCGCTGGGCGCTGGCAGATCATAAATTAAGCTCGTTACACCAAATTGACGACAGCCTTTTGGCTCGCTTAATCCAGCACCGATAAGCCCGGCAACGTCGAGAAGCTCTGCGATTTCACTGTATGGAAGAAATCCTGCATGAACGCAGTGCGAACATCATTTTCGCGCACCGCAGCATACAGTTCACTTTGCAAGCCATTCTGCGTAATTTTGCGTGCCACCACATAACCCCGCTCCAAATAGGGTAACACCGCCCAATATGGCAATGCGGCGATGCCCCGCTTGCTGGCGACCAACTGAATGATTGCGATGGTCAATTCACTCGTGCGCCGAGCAGGATTAATGCCTGCCGGGTACAACACCTTACGCAATAAATCCAGCATATCATCCGGCACCGGGTAGGTGATCAGCGTTTCATCGGCAAAATCCTCTGCCCGCCACAGCTCTTTATTCGCCAACGGGTGATCTTTAGAGCAAATACCCACCATTTCATAGGCAAACAACGGCTGGTGCACAATGCCTGCGGTCTCTTCTATTTCAGAGACGATCGCCCAATCGGCACGGTGAGTCAGCAGCAGTCCCAACGTATCGGTATGAAAACCGGAGACAATATCCAACTCGACCAATGGCCAACTTTGGCGGAACGAATCCATCGCTGGCATTAGCCAGTCAAAGCAGGTGTGACACTCGACTGCAATCCGCAACTGTCCGGCATCGCCCTCTTTCACCCGCACCAAATCCAGTTCTGCTTCCACCACTTTCGGCAGAATGTCATAAGCCAACTTAATTAAGCGCTCTCCTGCCGCCGTGAAATGCAGCGGCTGGGTTTTGCGTTCAAATAGGGTTAAACCATACTGATCTTCCAACAGCTTAATTTGATGCGAAAGCGCGGATTGGGTCAAATAGATCCGTTTCGCTGCCAAAGATACGCTGCCGGTCTCTTTCAATGCAATCAAGGTTTTTAAATGGCGTAATTCTAAAAATATCGGCTTCATTAAAATTATTCATCATCTTTGTGAAAATTATGAGTTTGCATAATATACTAAAATCCGTCATTCTGCATCCCAGATAGCCATTTAGACGGCTGTTTATAAATAAATTAACATGAATAATCAGGAGATATCAGTATGACTACATTTCATTTAGCCGGCTTTCCGCGCGTAGGCGCCAAACGTGAACTCAAATTTGCGCAAGAGCGCTACTGGCGCAAAGAGTTGGCAGAACAAGATCTGCTCGACATCGCCAAAGCGTTGCGTGAAAAAAACTGGAAACACCAAGCCGCTGCTAATGCGGATTATGTTGCTGTTGCCGATTTCACCCTCTATGATCATATTCTGGATCTGCAAGTCGCTACCGGCGCTATCCCCGCCCGTTTCGGCTTCGACAGCAGCAATCTGAGTTTAGATCAATTCTTCCAACTGGCGCGCGGCAATGCACAACAACATGCGATTGAAATGACCAAATGGTTCGACACTAACTATCACTACCTTGTGCCGGAATTCCACAAAAATACCGAATTCAAAGCTAATCCGGCGCACTATGTGCAACAACTACAAGAGGCACAAGCCCTTGGTTTGCAAGCTAAACCGACTATTGTCGGTCCGCTCACCTTCTTATGGTTAGGCAAAGAAAAAGGCAAACAAACATTTAACCGATTAGATTTATTAGATAAATTATTACCGGTTTATGAAGAAATCCTGACCGCACTTGTGCAAGCCGGTGCAGAATGGATCCAAATTGACGAGCCAGCCTTAACCGTTGATTTACCGGCAGAATGGATTGCGGCTTTCAAACCGACCTATGAAAGACTGGCAAAAGTGCAAGCTAAATTATTGCTTGCGACTTACTTCGGCTCAGTTGCCGAACACGCTGACTTGCTGAAAAGCTTGCCGATTGACGGCTTGCACCTTGACTTGGTGCGTGCGCCGCAACAAATCAGCGCCTTTGCTGATTATGACAAAGTGCTGTCGCTCGGGGTGATCGATGGGCGCAATATCTGGCGTGCCAACTTGAACCAGGTTTTGGATGTGGTTGAACCGTTGAAAGCCAAATTGGGGGAAAACTTATGGATTGCGCCAAGCTGCTCTTTATTGCATACCCCGTTTGATTTGGAAGTAGAAACCCAATTAGACCGTGATCTCTACTCTTGGTTAGCCTTTAGCCTGCAAAAAATCCAAGAATTGAATGTGATTAAACAAGCGTTAACCAACGGACGTGACAGCGTGAAAGCCGAGCTTGCCGCCAGTCAGGCTGCCGCTGATGCGCGTGCCGCTTCTGCGGTGATCCACCGTCCGGAAGTGGCAGCACGTTTAGCGGCTTTGCCTGCCAATGCCGACCAACGTCAATCGCCGTTTGCCGAGCGGATCAAATTACAACAAGCGTGGTTGAAACTGCCATTATTACCAACCACCAATATCGGTTCTTTCCCGCAAACCAGTGAAATCCGTCACGCCCGCGCCAGTTTCAAAAAAGGTGCTATTTCTGCTGCTGAATATGAAGCAGCGATGAAAAAAGAGATCGCCTATGTGGTCGCACAGCAAGAAAAATTGGATCTGGACGTGCTGGTGCACGGCGAAGCAGAACGTAACGACATGGTGGAGTATTTTGGCGAACTGTTAGACGGTTTTGCCTTCACCAAATTCGGTTGGGTGCAGAGCTACGGCAGCCGTTGTGTGAAGCCACCGGTGATTTTCGGCGACGTGGTGCGCCCGAATCCGATGACGGTTTCATGGTCCACTTATGCACAAAGTTTGACGCAAAAACCGATGAAAGGGATGTTGACCGGGCCGGTCACTATTCTGCAATGGTCTTTCGTGCGTAACGACATCGAACGTTCGACCGTATGTAAACAAATTGCCTTGGCATTAAACGATGAAGTACTGGACTTAGAAAAAGCCGGGATCAAAATTATCCAAATCGACGAGCCGGCAATCCGTGAAGGCTTACCGCTAAAACGTGCTGACTGGAAGGCGTATCTGGATTGGGCGTGCGAAGCGTTCCGTTTGTCCTCTTTCGGTGCGCAAGATTCCACCCAAATTCATACTCATATGTGTTATTCCGAGTTCAACGACATTCTGCCGGCAATCGCAGGCATGGATGCGGATGTGATCACCATCGAAACCTCGCGTTCCGACATGGAATTACTGACCGCATTCGGCGATTTCAAATATCCGAACGAAATAGGCCCGGGTGTGTACGATATCCACAGCCCACGGGTACCGACAGCCGGCGAAATCGAGCATTTGTTGCGTAAAGCGTTAGATGTTATCCCGGCTGAGCGCCTGTGGGTCAACCCGGATTGCGGTCTGAAAACCCGTGCCTGGCCGGAAACCAACGCGGCATTGGAAGTGATGGTCAACGTCACCAAAAAATTGCGTGCCGAATTGAATTAATTCCAGCGCTGACCGCACTTTGCATTAATATTTGTATCAATATAAACAAAGTGCGGTTCATTCTGCCAAAACCACCCTTAACTTAGACTATGGGTGGTTTTTTAATAGATTGGATTTTAGATCGCAAAATCCGTATGATTTTCTGGGATAACATGGGTATGTTTGGATGATCCAGTATCCAAGCCAAATTTAAGAGGTCGACACAGATGAGCAAGAATCCAATTGAAATTTACCAGACCCAAGACGGACAAACCAAAGTCGAAGTGCGGTTTGAGCAGGAAACCGTATGGCTTTCGCAGACGCAGATGGCGGAATTATTTGCTAAAGATATCCGTACGATTAACGACCACATTCGTAATGTCTTCGATGAATCTGAACTGGACAAAGCATCAACTATCCGGAAATACCGGATAGTTCGCCAAGAAGGAAAACGTACTGTTAATCGTGACATTGAACATTACAATCTGGATATGATTATCTCTATCGGATATCGAGTAAAATCTCCACAAGGTGTTGCTTTTCGTCGCTGGGCAACCCAACGCCTGAAAGAATATCTGCTGCAAGGCTATAGCATTAACCAAGTGCGGTTGCAGCAAAATGCCGCAGAACTGGCACAGGCACAGGCATTGATTCAAAAAACCGCCGATTCGTCGGCACTGACTCTCGACAGTGGGCGTGGTTTAGTCAATATCGTCAGCCGTTATACCCAAACTAAAATATAAACAAAGATCAACAGACCCTATTATCAAAAACCACCCGTTTTTTGATGGAAATAAACACAGCGGGGCATTTTTATTTGTAGATTTTTTACATAAAAATGGCAAACTATTAAAATTAGACGGACAGTCGGTGATCAACGACACCGGGCTGGCGGCATTGGCGCTGTTGGTGGCAGAATCTGCGCCACAGCAAAAAGAGACCTTAATCCGTCTGATCATGCACATGTTGCAGCAAAATGACTAAGGCCAACAGACCCTAAGACAAAAAAGTTATTTTATACTCTCAAATACAGGAACTAAAACTATGTCACATCTCTCCGTTGCTAAATTCGGTGGCACTAGCGTTGCCAACTTCCCTGCGATGAATGCCTGCGCCAAAATCGTGATTGCCGATCCCAATACCCGTGTAGTGGTGTTGTCCGCCTCCGCCGGCGTGACCAACATTTTGGTTGCGTTGGCAAATGGTTGTGAAACCGAACAACGTACCAAGTATTTGGCCGAATTGCGCACGATTCAATACAACATTTTAGATGAATTGAAAAATAACAAAGTGATCAGTGAAGAGATCGATCGCCTGCTGGCTAACGTTGCTTCCCTGTCCGAAGCGGCAAGTTTGGCGACGTCGCCAGCACTGACCGACGAATTGATCAGCCACGGTGAAATGATGTCCACCTTGATTTTCGTCGAAGTGTTGCGTGAACTGCAAACCAACGCCACTTGGGTTGATGTGCGCCAATTGGTTGCCACCAACAGCAACTACGGCAAAGCCGCACCGGACGATGCCAAAACTCAAAAGAATTGCGACAACATTTTAAAACCGTTGATCAATCGTGGCGAACTGGTGATCACCCAGGGCTTTATCGGGCGAGATCCAAAAGGCAAAACTACCACGCTCGGACGCGGCGGCAGCGATTATTCAGCTGCTCTCTTGGCGGAAGTGTTGGATGCCAAAGATGTGCTAATCTGGACTGATGTACCGGGCATTTATACCACCGACCCGCGTGTGGTACCGGCAGCGCAAAAAATCGACACCATGAGCTTTGCCGAAGCGGCAGAAATAGCAACTTTCGGCGCCAAAGTGTTGCACCCTGCCACCTTGTTGCCTGCGGTGCGCAGCAACATTCCGGTATATGTCGGCTCCAGCAAAGATCCGGCGGCAGGCGGTACTTGGGTCACCCGCGATCCACAGCCACGCCCGATTTTCCGCGCGATTGCGCTGCGTCGCGATCAAACCCTATTAACCTTATCTAGCTTAAGCATGCTGCACGCCCAAGGCTTTTTAGCCAACGTGTTTAATATTTTAGCCAAACACAAAATTTCGGTCGACACCATCACCACTTCCGAAGTCAGTATCGCCTTGACCTTGGATAAAACCGGTTCGGCTTCTTCCGGCGCCAATATGTTATCCAACGAACTGTTGACCGAACTCAGCGAAGTCTGCAATGTAAAAGTCGATACCGGCTTGTCTTTGGTTGCGCTGATCGGCAACGATCTGCATATCACTGCCGGCGTGGCGAAACGCTTATTCGGCACGATTGAACACTATAATGTGCGCATGGTCAGCTACGGCGCCAGCACCAACAATATCTGCCTGTTAGTCCAAAGCCAGCACGCCGACGAAGTGGTGCGTTTGTTGCACGCCGAACTGTTTGAGAAATAATTGTCTTTAAACAAAGTGCGGTTTCAGCCCTTAATTTGTACGCAAGTTAAGGGCTTTCTTATAGGGTCTGTTGATCTTTGTTTATAATATGCGTACCCATTGTTTGGCGTTCATAATCGCATCCTAAATAGTGGTTTACCACAGCAAATGATTATGCTCTTTGCCGATTCAAGAGAAAAAATCTTAAAAAATCACATTTCGCACATTCGTTTCTTTATCTTAGCGATGAAGCTGTTATCATATGTGCCGTTATTTTTCTTTTCGATGGTAATCCTTTATGTCTGAATTCAGCCAACCGTTACAAACCCAACTCATTGAAATCGTACGTAATGATGTCGTTCCGGCGCTCGGCTGCACCGAGCCGATTTCATTGGCATTAGCCTCTGCGGTTGCCGCCAAATATCTTGCCACCAAACCGCAGCGAATTGAAGCCAAAGTGTCGCCGAATTTAATGAAAAACGGTTTGGGTGTTGCCGTGCCGGGCACCGGTATGGTTGGTTTGCCGATTGCAGCAGCGATTGGCGCCTTGGGTGGTGATCCGGACGGCAAATTGGAAGTGCTAAAAAATATCACGGCGGAACAAATTTCCGAGGCTAAACAACTGTTAGTCGATCAAAAAGTGATGGTCGGGATTAAAGAAACCGAACAAATTCTCTATTCTGAAGCGACATTGTTCCACAACGATGATTGGGTCAAAGTGTGCATTCAAGATAACCATACCAATATTATTTCGATTGAAAAAAATAGCAAAATGATCTACCAAAGTGCGGGACGCCAAGCCTGTACCTCGGAAAACGAATATCTGATTTTTGCACAGCTGAATGCACAAGATCTGTTTGATTTTTCCGTAACCGTTGAGCTGGAAAAAATCGCTTTTATTTTAGCAGCGGCACGCTTGAATACCGCACTTTCAAAAGAAGGATTGAACAAAAACTACGGACTGCATATCGGGCGCACCTTGCAAAAACACGTCGGCAGCGGTTTGATGTCGGACGATTTGTTAAGCCGAGTGATTATCCAAACCACCGCTGCCTCCGATGCACGCATGGGGGGCGCCACTTTGCCGGCAATGAGCAATTCCGGTTCGGGCAATCAAGGGATTGCTGCGACCATGCCTGTGGTCGTGGTGGCCGATTACTTGAACGCCGATGAAGAAAAACTGACTCGTGCGCTGTTTTTATCGCACTTAATGGCGATTTATATTCACAGCAAGCTGCCTAAACTGTCGGCACTTTGTGCCGTCACCACCGCCTCGATGGGCAGTTGTGCTGGCATTGCCTGGTTGCTGACCGGAAAATTTGAAACCGTCAGTATGGCAATTTGCAGCATGATCGGCGACATCAGCGGGATTATCTGCGATGGTGCGGCAAACAGTTGTGCGATGAAAGTCTCTACCAGTGTTTCTAGTGGTTATAAATCAGTACTGATGGCAATGGATAACAGCCATGTGACCGGCGATGAAGGCATTGTCGACTATGATATCGATGCCACCATCAACAACCTGTGTGCCATCGCCTCACGCAGTATGCTCTATACCGATAAACAGGTGATCGAAATTATGGTCAGCAAACCAAAACGCTAATCAGTGTCTATACCCTTTCCTGTTGTTTTGACAGTTGCATAATTTTATAGAACATCTGTTTAAACAACAGCGGAATCGAATTGGCGCCACGTTTTTCCATCTCATCCGCCAAGGCAAGCGCTAAGTCAGGCTTGGAAGATCGTTGGATTGCCCGTTGGATAATTTTGCTTATCACTTGATTACGCTGCGGAATATGGTTGGCAAGGCGGTAAAATACGTTTTCAAAGCCTTCACTATAGAAAAAATGTTCAATATCTCTTTTCGGTAGCGTCAGCAAGCGGCTATGCACCGATTCATTTGCTTCAAGCAGATTTTTTACCGTATCGGAATATTTCCAACCGGCACTGTCACCGTCGGTCAACACGAACCACTCTATGCCCATTTTTTTGCAATATTTAATCAACGGGCGTAATCCGCTTTGGGCAAATTCAATGATCCGAATCCCCTCCATTTCCAGATTAATATTCAGCAGGTGTGCCAGTTCGGTCAAAATCCAGACTTCAGTTTCGCCTTCAACCATCAACCAAATTCGTGAAAACAGTGCCAAACTGCGGTTATAATGCACATGAAAACTGAGACGGCGCATATCTTCCTTGCCTAGATCACGGCGTGACAGTTGAAACGCTTTGGTTTGGTTTTCATAACGAACTAAGCGACAAATATGTTCCAAACGGACGTACGCCAACAGCTCCACCGAGTTGCTGGTGGTGATCCGTTGAATCGGCAAATGGCTGGCAAGTTCCCAACCGATCGCCACCATTCGAGGATGTAGGCGAGTTTCTAAATCTTCAAACAGGATAATTGGGCGAGTTTGCTTGCTGAAACGAATTCCTTTGCCACGCTCGAACATTGAAGATAGATAAAACAAGACCCGTTTTTTTAGATTACCGCTTTTATCCTGCATTAGTCGCTGCGACAACGATTTGACCTGTCCCCACATTTTGCTGGTTTCACGCATTTGTTGTTGCCACAGTAGGCGATCCTGATTATCCAAAAAATAGTATTGCAACAACAATGCTACCGAGCGGATCTCCTCTTGCAATACATCACCTTCACATTCACCCTTAATGCAAAACGGACGAACGGTGTGATAGTGCCGTTGTAAACGGGCATCACGAAAACGAAATACCGGATGGCGTGAAATAATCAGTAAAATCAGTTTTTTGGCGTTTTTCAGCTGAATTTGATCGCCGGCGGCATTCAAAAAAGAGTATTCGGTTGTGGTTTTTCCGGCTCTCAATTCGCCGCTGATCCGCAGATAAATCCGGGCATAACCGTCTTCATGCTCGGAAAACAGCTGTCGATACTGCCGACACTGCGGCTGCTCTTTTTCACCATGCTGGCTCTCGCTGAAAGTGAACAGCACCATACAGTTGTGATTACGTTGCGGCACTGCGCCTTCGACGGATAACTCTTGGTACTCTTCCACTGCCAGATGAAAATCACTCGCTTTAAATTGATATAACCGCTTTTCCGGATTGAGCACCAGACTCAAGATGTCCAATAAGCTGGATTTTCCCCACGCATTTTCGCCGATCAACACCATATTGGAGCGCAATTGCAAAGATAAGCGGTTCAACCCTCTAAAACCTACCACATCAACCTGTTTTAAATACATCTTGACCTCGTTTGCGAATTTCAGTCGGTTACCTACTGGCTTGCTAAAAACAGCTTACTAAAAAAAGTGCGGTCTGAATAGGGTCTGTTGATCTTTGTTTATAATTTGAGCTATAGACTATTTTTCGTCAATACAAGGCAAAAGTCGTGAAGTTTAGTGATTCTAAACGAACGGCTTTTAACGCCGCTGTAGTAGCGAAAAGTAATGGCGAAAAAGAGTCATAGTCCTGCGGATTGTGTTTAAAATGAGCACACTCGTCGTTGTAATCCTCATCAATAGTCCCACTATTGATTTCGGCTTACGCCTAGATTGTGCTCATTTTAAACGACAACTCAAAATATAAACAAAGATCAACAGACCCTAT
>NZ_VDHB01000104.1:0-8082 GCF_006227735.1 Testudinibacter sp. 'clade 2' | reverse complement strand
ATTCTGCATAATATTCTTCTTTTTTCTCAATCTGTAATAATTCAGGAATATAATCAGAACCACCCCAAATATAATTTTGCATAGTACCTTTTAATAAATAAACCATAGTGATTTTACCCTTATATATTCACGTAAATATTTACTTAATTTTCCTTTTAATTTACTAAAAATGATCGAATGAATACTTCTACTTTTTCTTTGAATTTCTCTTTAGAAAAATTCTCAGCATGTTTTCTAATTTTATCTTGATCCAAATAAAAGTCGTTTTCAAATTGTTCAATAGTACTATTTATACTAGTAATATTTTGTTCATAAAAAAAACAACCTGTTATACCATCTAAGACGGTATCCAAGGCACCTCCTTTCGCATAAGCAATTACAGGTTTACCGCATGCCATTGCCTCTAAAGGAACTATACCAAAGTCTTCTACACCAGGAAAAATTAATGCTCGACATTTTAATAAATATTTTCTCATTTCATCAAATGGCAAAGATCCTAAAATTTGGACATTCTCTCTAGCTATTTTTTTTAGCCATCCCAATTGATTACCATCTCCAATAACAACCAGCTTTTTTCCAGACTCATTAAATGCTTTAACGGCCAAATCTGCACGCTTATAATCCACCAATTGTCCTAACAACAAGTAATATTCATCACAATCAGGCGAAACTGAAAATTGTGCGGTATTGACTGGAGGGTAAATAATATCACTTTCTCTTCCATAATAACTTTTAATACGCTGTGCAACAAATGAACTATTAGCAATGAATCCTGTAACCTGTACGCTTGTTGCCTGATCCCAACGACGTAAATAATGCATTATTGGAGACATAATAAGACGTTTTAATTTATTTTGTGTATTTTTATATTGATGATACATATCCCAAGCATATCTCATCGGACTATGGCAATAACAAATATGTGGAACGCCCGGTGGAGTAATAATACCTTTAGCTGGACCCGACTCACTTGAAATAACAAGATCATAGCCGGTCAGATCTAACTCTTCTAATGCCAAAGGCATAAATGGCAAATACTGCTGATATTTTTTTATAGCCCAAGGTAATTTCGAAATAAAAGTTGTTTTGATATTATGTTTTGAAATAATTGAATCTAAAAATTTATTAGCATCATAAACATGCGTAAAAATATCCGCTTGTGGATATAGTTCACATAAGGCCTCAAGAACTTTCTCACCACCTCGTTGATTAACAAGCCAATAATGTATAATTGCAATTTTCATTAATTAATATTCTACTATTTAAGTAAATTATAGCCTGCGGCTAGATTTTCTTGATATTTTTCTTCAGAAAAGTTTTGTGCTTGCTCTAAACCTAAAGAAGATAATTTAGATAAAAGGGCATTATCAGATGATAAGGTTTCAATCGCATTAATGATATCATCGATACTATATGGATCAACATAGAAAGCTGCATTGCCCGCAACCTCAGGCAAACAACTCGTATTACTGGTAATTACAGGAATACCCATTTGCATAGCCTCAAGTACTGGTAATCCAAATCCTTCATACAAAGATGGAAAAATCAAAGAGTTAGCACCTTTTAATAAGGTCATCATTTCTGAAAAGTCAGAATATGGGATACGAATAATTTTAGGATTAAATCTTTTTTCTGCATCTTGATTATATTTTTGATTATATCGTTGAGCATCAAAGAACTTTTCCTCTTGCTCATATAACCAACCATTTTTACCTAAAACGACTAACTTACAATCTGTATTAGCTTTAGAAAAAGCCTGTAATAATCGCAAAACATTCTTTTTAGGTTCAACAGCACCATAAAATATAAAATATTTCTTATATTTTAGATTATAATTTTCTAATACAGTTTCAATACGCTCCTGAGGTAAGTTCAAGAGATTATTTGGAATAAAACTAGATTGATAGGTTACATGAATTTTTTCATCTGGAATATTCATAATTTCTATTAAATCTAATTTACTTTGGTTAGATACAGTAAAGATCAGATCAGCATCTTTCAAACTAGATTTTAGTATATTGGCGTAGTGACTGATATTAACTGATGTTGATAATGGAAGTTTTAAAGGAATAAGATCATGTACCGTAACAACTTTTTTAACACCTCTTGCCGATATAGGTAAAGGTAACGTCAGGTGTAAAACATCCATCCCAGTTAAATTAACATTTAAATTTTTTGCCGATATAGCAGAAAAAGCCTGTGAAACTCTAAAAAAGTGAGGTAAATTATATGGAGTAGCACCATTTGGTATTTTTCTATTTAATCCTTGATTGATCAATTGAATATTTGTCTGAACTTTTTTTGGCGTTAATCCTTTTCCAAATAATTGACTTAAATAATAAGGAAATCCATGGTATGCCCATTTTAGAATGCCTGAAGAGGCGGCTTCACCTTCAGTCGCTAACTTTTGATAGAATTCAATATTTTCAGGAAATTTTTCAGAACCAGAATACATTGAATACAAAATAGAAATATCATGACCTAATGTTTGAAGGTTAGTAGCTAAGTTACTAGCATAAACTCCAATTCCTGTAAATTCTTTTAACCCAAGATTATGTCCATCAATCATTATTTTCATATTTTATCCTTAATTGTTATTAATTTTATCTATATTAAATGAGCAATCCAGCCATTGACTACCAACAAAGAAGAATTTCTCACTATTTATTACTTCAAATATTAGTGCATAATCTTTCCATTCATAATTCGCATTTAAATGAGTATCACGATCATGAAGTGCGGTTTGCAATGAATAACTTCCAACCCCCAAATTTGCTTGAAAACTAATATTAAAAGAATATTGTTCCCCCGCCTTTACATTATTCACAATCTGCTTTGTATGCCAAGTATTCGTTCCATACATAACTTGTCCAAGTCGATCTTTTATCCCTATTCCTAATACGAGGTTTTCAATATCTTTATGAATACTCACTTGAATTCTAAGTTCTACATTTTCTCCAACTTTAACAATATCAGTAATGTTACCGGTATGATTTACTAATGTTATATCATCAACAGTTGCTTCACCAGTTCCTGATTTAGTCTGTGTAGCGCCATTGCTAAGTTTAGTAATCTCAATACTATTTTCTTTTTCTGCAATTAACGCATTATAAAAATCAAATATTTCTTCCGGGTTACCATCTTTAATAATATTGCCTTTCTCTATTAATATAGCCCTATTGCACAGTGCCTGAATTGCCCCTCTATCATGTGAAACAATTAATAACGTAGAGCCATCATTTTGAAATTCTCGAATTCGATTAAAGCTTTTATGTTGAAAATAAGAATCACCCACAGAAAGAGCTTCATCAATAATCAATACCTCAGGTCTCCAAGCAGTAGCCACAGCAAAGGCAACACGAACCTGCATACCACTTGAATATACTCTGATAGGCTGATCAAAATATTCACCTACTTCAGCAAACGCCTCAATATCATCAATAACTCTATCAATTTCTTCTTTAGAAAAACCCATCAAACTGGCTGAGTGGTAAACATTTTGACGTCCCGTTAAATCAGGATTAAATCCCATTCCTAACTCAAGAATTGCCGATATACGCCCATTAATTGTAATTTTCCCTTCGGTTGGCTTTGAAGTTCCCGTTATCAATTTTAAAAGTGTACTTTTCCCTGCACCATTTTGTCCAATGATACCAATAGATTCTCCAGGCATAACTCTAAAAGTTATATTTTTTAATATCTTTTTTTCATCTAAAATATTACTATCTGCACCAAACCATCTAGCGAAACGTTGCCATTCATTTTTATAAGTTCGATAAGATTTACTTATATGATCAATATTTATTACATAATTATAACTCATAATACATCCACCATTTCAGCACTTGCTCGACGAAATAGAAATACTCCAAACCCTATAATAATAATCGCAATTGTTAGAAGTAATAGCAATTCTGAAATATTAGGAACTCTATTATATGCTAAGATTTCTTGATATGCGCCAGTAAAGTATGAGATAGGATTAAATTTCAATAGATATCTATATTGTTCAGGTATTATGCTAATAGGATAAGCAATAGGCGTAAACCAAAATAAAACTTGTAGCAAAATTGGAATAACTTGACCAATATCGCGAATAAAAACATTAAGTACGCCAAGAATTAGCCCAATACCTAATGAAAAAATTAATAATAATAAAGAAAAAGGAATCAACCATAAAATATTTAAACTAAATCCATGACCTAGTAAGAAAAAAATAATCAACATTGCCAAAAATAATAAAATATTATTTACAAAATTCACCCCACCAACTATTGACGGTATTGTTGCTTTCGGAAATTGCATCTTTTTCATTAAGTCACCATTATCAATAAACATATTTAAAGATCTTAAGATGACTTCATTAAAAAGATTCCATGCTAATAATCCCGCCATTAAATAAATTGAATATGCATATTTATTATCTATCCCTGGTAATTTTGCTGATAAAACATTAGATAATATCAAAGCGTATATAGCGACTTGAGAAAGGGGGTTAAGGATAGCCCACAATCCACCCAGTTTACTTCTAGAGAAACGATTAATTAAATCATTTTTTATGGAGCTAATAATAAAAGATCGATATCTGTATAGCTCAGAAAACATACCCATAATACATTCCTTTTAATATTCTAGACGAAGAATATCATCTTCGCTTAAATAGCTTCCCGATTGTACTTCAATTAGCTCTAATGGAATTTTTCCCGGGTTCTCAATTTTATGTTCAATTCCTACCGGAATATAAATAGATTGGTTTTCAGTAATTAAACTAACCTCATGCCCTTTCGTTACTTTCGCCGTGCCAGAAACGACAATCCAATGCTCTGCCCGATGGTAATGCACCTGCATTAACTGGCTTTCACCTGGTTTAACCGTTATTCTATTTACCTTATATCTATTCCCTTTATCTATAGCATCCGAACGCCCCCAAGGTCGATATACTTCTCGATGTTCTTGGTATTCTTTACGGTTCTCTCTTTTCAATTGTTCAACAATTTGTTTAACTTCCTGAACTTTTGATTTATCGGCAACTAAAACCGCATCTTTAGTATCAACGACAATAATATCCGTTAATCCAACCGCAGCAACAAGCTTATTAGGCGCATAAATATAACATCCGGTCGTACTTTCCATAATAGCATCACCGCGATGTACATTTTGATTCTCATCTTTTTCAGATACTTCCCATAATGCAGACCAAGACCCAACATCACTCCAGCCTGCATCCATCGGTACAACAACGGCTTTTGCCGTTTTTTCCATAACGGCATAATCCACAGAATCATCAGGACATTTCAAAAATTCATCAATTTCTGCGCGGATAAAATCGTGATTAGACTCCCCGTTTTCTATGGCTTTTTTACAAGTATTATAAATTTCTGGTGCAAACTGTTTCAATTCATTCAAATACACGCTCGCCTTGAACATAAAACAACCGCTATTCCAATAATACTCTCCAGAGGAGATATATCCTTGTGCTGTATCTAAATTTGGTTTTTCAACAAAACATTTTACAGCATAAGCATCAGATAGCACTTCACCACGCTGAATATAGCCATATCCAGTTTCTGGAGCTGTTGGAACAATACCAAAAGTAACTAGGTTATTATCCTGTGCTTGCACTAACGCTTTTTTGATTGAATCTTGAAATGCATTTTTATTAGTTACAACATGATCAGCCGCTAAAACTAACAAGATAGGATCTTCACCATGTTTAATCGCTTCAAATGCCGCCAAGGCAATCGCCGGCGCTGTATTTCTGCCTGCTGGCTCTAAAATTATTCTCGATTTACTACCGTACTCACGCATCTGTTCAGCGACAATAAATCGATGCTGTTCGCCAGTAATAATAATGGGTTCTAATGCCTGCATTCCCTCAATACGTTCCAAAGTAGTCTGTAACATAGTGAGATCATTATTATTATCTAAGGCTAAAAATTGCTTAGGAAACATAGAGCGTGATAAAGGCCATAATCTTGATCCAGAGCCACCCGCCATAATTACCGGTATAAACATTTATAAATATCCTTCTTTTTTATAGAAAATCTAATTATTAACCAACCGCAACAAATACTGTCCATATTCATTTTTACTCATCGGTTTAGCAAGTGCGGTCAGTTGTTGATCGGTTAACCAGCCTTGCCGCCAGGCAATTTCTTCCAAACAAGCGACTTGCATGCCTTGGATATTTTCAATGGTGCGCACAAAAGAAGCCGCTTCGTGTAGGCTTTCGTGGGTGCCGGTGTCTAACCAGGCAAAGCCCCGTCCTAACAATTGGACATTTAAAGAGCCGTCATTGAGGTACATTTCATTTAAAGTGGTAATTTCCAATTCACCACGGGCGGATGGTTTGACTTGTTTGGCGAGCTCTACCACCCGGTTATCGTAGAAATATAAGCCGGTGACCGCCCAATCGGATTTTGGTACTTGCGGTTTTTCTTCGATGGATAAAGCCTTGTAGTGTTCATCAAACTCGACCACCCCGAAACGTTCCGGATCTTTCACTTGATAGGCAAACACCGTTGCGCCGTTGGTTCTGGCGACTGCTTTTTGTAATAGTGGGGTGAAGGATTGCCCGAAGAAAATATTGTCGCCCAGCACTAAACAGCAGCTGTCTTGCCCAATAAAATCTTCTCCGATAATAAAAGCCTGCGCCAAGCCATCCGGGCTCGGCTGAATGGCATATTGTAAGTTGATACCAAAATCACTGCCATCACCGAGCAAGCGTTTAAAACTGTCGTTATCTTCCGGAGTGGTGATAATCAAAATATCTCGGATACCGGCCAGCATCAGTACCGATAGTGGGTAATAAATCATCGGCTTATCATAAACCGGCAACAATTGCTTAGAAACGCCACGCGTGATCGGATACAGGCGCGTGCCGGAGCCACCGGCGAGAATAATCCCTTTCATATCAAGTCAAGCCTCTTTATATTTTTATTTATGCTTTTGTACCCAAACGTTGCAAGCTATATGAACCGTCTAGCACCCGGCTCCACCATCTTTCATTGTTGAGATACCACGTCACGGTTTTACGAATGCCGGATTCAAAGGTTTCCTGCGGTTGCCAGCCCAGTTCACGCCCGATTTTTGCGGCATCGATGGCATAACGCACATCATGCCCGGGACGATCGGTGACATAAGTGATCAAATCTTGATAACGATCGACCCCTTGTGGTTTATTAGGCACCAATTCTTCCAACAAGTTGCAGATAGTTTTTACCACCTCGATATTGGCTTTTTCGTTGTGCCCGCCAATGTTGTAGGTTTCGCCGATTTTACCTTCGGTCACCACTTTATATAATGCCCGCGCATGATCTTCCACAAACAGCCAGTCGCGAATTTGCATGCCGTTGCCATAAACCGGCAGTGGTTTGCCTTCCAACGCATTTAAAATCATCAAGGGGATCAATTTTTCCGGGAAATGGTATGGGCCATAGTTATTCGAACAATTGGTGACAATGGTCGGGAAAGCGTAAGTTCTTAACCAAGCCCGCACCAGATGATCGCTCGCCGCTTTGGAGGCGGAATACGGACTGCTAGGGGAATAAGGGGTGGTTTCGGTGAACAGATCGTCCGTTCCCTCTAAATCACCATACACTTCATCGGTGGAAATATGGTGAAAACGGAAAGCCTGTTTTTTAGCCGATTCAAGGCCGTTCCAATAGGCTCTGGCAGCCTCCAGCAAAGTATAAGTGCCGACAATATTAGTGTCGATGAATGCTGCCGGCCCGTCAATTGAACGGTCAACATGGCTTTCCGCTGCCAAGTGCATCACTGCATCAGGTTGATGCTGCTGAAAAATGCGTTCAAGTGCGGTTTTGTCACAGATATCTGCTTGCTCAAAAACATAACGTGGATTTGCTGCGATTTGTTCGAGGGACTCCAAATTGCCGGCATAGGTCAATTTGTCTAGATTGATGACACTATCCGCGGTCTCTTGAATAATATGGCGAACAACCGCCGAACCAATAAAACCGGCACCACCAGTAACTAAAATTTTCATAAAAATCCTTTAAAAGTCTATCAAAAATAGAATATTATCAACGACATCCTGTCGAAAAACTCCATTCTCTTAATAAA
>NZ_VDHB01000103.1:0-9093 GCF_006227735.1 Testudinibacter sp. 'clade 2' | reverse complement strand
ATTTTTACAATCAAGACCATAATTTCGCCATTAGACCACTTTTTTAATTACTTTTCTATATACAAAGTAAAAAAGTTTTTTATTACATTTAGCTACATAAAAGTAAAATAATTCATGCAAATCGATATGTTTGATCAACATGATTAAATCAATAAAATAACTTTATGAAAATAATCAGTTTTATGTTTTTTTATAAAACTAATCAGAGGCAGTATGACGGGAAGTTTTCTGTGGAATAGACAAAGTGCGGTCTAAAAAACCGCACTTTGTTATATTGATAAGTTATAACTATTGTATTAAGTGTAAAAAGCTATGCTTTGCGCCAAATGGTGCCGTCGGCGCTGTCCTCTAAAATGATGCCCATAGCGTTCAATTTATCGCGCGCTTGATCGGCAGCAGCCCAATTTTTGTCGGTACGGGCTTGGTTGCGTTGTTGAATTAAGCCTTCAATTTCAGCCACTTCACTGTCATCGGATCCGGCTTGCAAAAAGGCTTCCGGTTGCTGGTATAAAATGCCCAGCACCTCGCCCAGCTCACGCAAGCGTGCAGCCAGTCCGTCAACCTCTTGCGGAGCGTCCTGCTTGGCTTTGTTGACCGCTCTTGCCAGTTCAAACAACACCGACAACGCATTCGGGGTGTTGAAATCGTCATCCATCGCCTCCTTGAACGTCTTTACAAAACTCTCTCCACCGCTGGCTTTTGCCTGTGGATCTGTGCCACGCAGGGCGGTATAAAGTCGTTCAAGTGCGGTGTGCGCCAGATTCAGATTTTCTTCGCTGTAATTTAATTGGCTGCGGTATTGCCCGGTCAGCAGAAAATAACGCACACTTTCGCCGTTGTAATGTTTCAGCACCTCGCGAATGGTGAAGAAGTTGCCGAGTGATTTTGACATCTTCTCTTTGTCGACCATAATCATGCCGGAATGGATCCAGTAGTTGACATAATCATCGCCATGGGCGCAGCACGATTGGGCGATTTCATTTTCATGGTGCGGGAACATCAAATCCGAGCCACCGCCGTGGATATCAAAGTGTGCACCTAGTTCTTTATGATTCATCGCCGAACATTCAATATGCCAGCCCGGACGCCCCAAGCCCCAAGGCGACGCCCAACTCGGTTCGTTCGGTTTCGACATTTTCCACAACACGAAATCCATCGGATTTTGTTTGATCGCCGAAATTTCGATTCTGGCACCGGCTTGCAGCTGATCCAGATCTTGTCGTGAAAGTAAGCCGTATTTGCCAAAACTCGGCACCGAGAACATTACATCGCCATTGTCTGCCACATAGGCGTGTTTGCGTGCCAGCAATTTTTCGACCATCGCAATAATCTCAGCAATATGATGGGTGGCGCGTGGCTCACGTGTGGGGGCTTGAATATTCAAAGCACTGAAATCGGCATGCATTTCCTTCACCATACGATCGACCAGCTGATCACAACTTTCGCCATTTTCCGCTGCCCGTTTAATGATTTTGTCATCGACATCGGTGATATTGCGTACATAAGTCAGGTCGTAGCCACAATAGCGCAAATAACGGGCGATCATATCAAAGCAGACAAAAGTGCGCCCGTGACCAATATGGCAGTAGTCATACACCGTCACACCACACACATACATCCCCACTTTTCCGGCATGGATCGGTTTAAATTCTTGTTTTTCCCGTTTTAACGTATTATAGATTTTTAACATTTTCTGTCCTGCATTCTTTGTTGGAAAGCCAACCGCACTTTAGGATCTGCTGAGTCGGTAGCCGTTTTGTTATTTTTATGAAATAATAACGCCACATTATCACGTTTTTACAACAATTAAATAGGATTTAATTTATGGTCACACTACACACGAATTTTGGCGATATCAAACTAGCATTAAACAGCGAAAAAGCCCCAATTACCAGCGAAAATTTTCTAAATTACTGTAAAAAAGGCTTTTATAACAATACCATTTTCCATCGTGTGATCGATGGCTTTATGATTCAGGGTGGCGGCATGGAACCCGGCATGAAAGAGAAAGCCACCGACAAGCCGATTCAAAACGAAGCCAGCAATGGTTTAAGCAACAAAAAAGGGACGATTGCCATGGCACGCACCAGCGATCCGCACTCTGCTACTGCCCAGTTTTTTATCAATGTGGCTGACAACACGTTCTTGGATTACCGTGGCAAAAAGATGTATGACCGTGACGTGGTGCAAGAATGGGGCTATGCCGTGTTCGGTGAAGTGGTTGAAGGCATGGACGTAGTAGAGAAAATTCGTCAAGTGAAAACCGGCAACAAAGGTTTCCACCAAGACGTACCACAAGAAGATGTGGTTATTCAATCAGTGACGGTGGAGTAATTCCGGGGCAAACGTTTCACGCTGAGCCAAAAGTGCGGTCAGTTTTTGGTCAAGATTCAGACCGCATTTACACAAAAAACCGCACCACATTCATTTATCTTTTCAAACAGATTCACCCTATTCTTTCATCGGGCGGATGCAATCCGCCCTAGACAGATGACAAAGGTTAAAATACACGACTAATGTTGTAAATGTAGGGGGCGATTATATATCGCCCCGAACCGCACTTTGCATTTTTCCTTTATTGATTAAGTGCTTATACCGCACTTCGCAAACGGGCAGATGCAATCTGCCCCTACCTTGCCTCATCGAATATCTTTATCAATAATCTGAAACTATTTGGGGCGCTCATATCACAGCGAACCGTTTTACTCTGCTGGTGCGCTAAAATTCGGGGCGAACCAGCTGTCCAGTTTTGCTGCCAGTTTGTCAATTCCAATTTTATTCAGTGCGGAAAATGCTTCGACTTGAATATCTCCCTGAAACGGCAGAATCGCCTCACGCACCAGTTTCACTTGTTTGCTGCGTGCGCTTTGGCTGAGTTTGTCGGCTTTAGTCAACAACAGCAACAATGGCAACTCAGAGCTGACCGCCCATTCGATCATCTGTTGATCCAAGTCTTTTAACGGATGACGAATATCCATCAAAATCACCACGCCGCCTAAGCATTCTCGTTTTTGCAGATATTCGCCCAATGCTTGCTGCCATTTGATTTTCATCTGCTCCGGCACGGCTGCATAGCCATAGCCCGGTAAATCGACAATTTTACATTGTGGTTCCACTTCAAACAGATTGATTAACTGGGTGCGTCCCGGTGTTTTTGAGGTGCGCGCCAAACTTTTTTGATTAGTCAGACTGTTAAGTGCGGTTGACTTGCCCGCATTCGAGCGGCCGGCAAACGCAATTTCAATGCCGTTGTCTTCCGGCAGGTGGCGGATGTCCGGTGCGCTGGTTAAAAAATGGGTTTTTTGGTAATTCAATTTAATCTCTGACACGCTGTGTTCCTCGTGTTAATGGCAAATAAGATGCGCTAAAAATGATCGGATTTTTTGATAACTGCCGTGCAATAAAGCGTCACCATCAAACTGATTTGGCTGCGACAATGGCGGAATCAGTTCACTGGCGTTGATGTTCAATAAGGCGTTGTCGCTAAATTCAAATTGTGAAATCAGTCCGCTCATGCGCAACTGTCCTTGTGGATCGCGCTGATAGAAGGTCAGCGCATGTTCAGCGTTCAATGGCTGATGGTGGCGAAAGGCATGACACACATCCGTTGCCTGAATTTGATAAACATCGACAAAACCCGCTTGCCCTAATTCGTAAAACTCCACACGCTCAATCTTGTGTGGAAGCGGTTGTTGCAGCGGATAATCCTGTTGGTTCAATGCCAACAGAATTTTGCGCTCACTCAGAGTTTGCAACTGAAAAGTGTGGTCGTCCCGCTTATTTTCGCTGCTGATGGTTGCCACAGGTGTGCCATCGCCAGCCACACTAAAACTGAGCTGCTGTGGCTTGCCGTGTAAATCAAAAAACGGCAAAGTGCGGTTCGGGCTGCTGCAAGCGGCAAGCAACAGACAGGCTGTTGTGATCAACGACGGTTGTATTTTCATGGTTTATTTCAACTTAAATTGCAGTGCCAAGCCACGCTCACCATAGCGGTTTGCTTGCGCTTGTCCACGAAAAACACCCCAGTCCAGCAACAGTAATGTGCCGAAAAACAATGGCATAAAACGCCCCAGCGCCCACGCCATCATACCGTCGCTATACGCGGCAACAAAGTAGCACAGCAGCGGAAATACCACGATAAACACCGCACTTCCACTGCGTCCACGATCATGCAAGCGCTTGACCACAACCGCCACCAAGCAGTACAGCACCAGCAACAACAGCGCCGATACCAAAAGTGCGGTCGCGGTTTGTTGGAATAACTGTTGCATCGGCAACAAATTCGCCAACAGCAATAATACCGCAAAGCAAATGCCGAACCCTTGCCAAAACCCTTTGCGGTTCAGGCGTCCTTTGAATGAAAACAGCAGTGACCACAATGACATGTTATTTTCCATCAGGCTTGCAGTTGCCGGGCGATAAATGCCGCCACGTCTTGTTGGGCAATCATCTGTTTCTCACCCGATTTACGGTTTTTATATTCTACTTCGCCATTCAGCAGGTTTTTCTCACCAATCACAATTGTGTGCGGCACGCCGATCAGTTCCATATCGGCAAACATCACGCCCGGGCGCTCTTTGCGATCATCAAAAATCACATCCACGCCTTGCTGCTGCAAAGTGCGGTAGAGTTCTTCGGCGTACTGCTGCACCGCCTCGGATTTGTGCATGTTCATCGGCACAATCGCCACTTGGAACGGGGCAATTTGCTGTGGCCAAATGATGCCGCGCTCATCATGGTTTTGTTCGATCGCAGCCGCCACCACACGGCTGACACCGATGCCGTAGCAACCCATGGTCATCACTTGCGGACGACCGTCTTCGCCTTGCACCGTGGCATTCATCGCTTGCGAATATTTGTCGCCCAATTGGAAAATATGTCCGACTTCAATCCCACGCTTGATTTGCAAGCTACCGTTGCCGCACGGGCTTGGATCGCCTTCCACCACATTACGCAAATCCGCCACTTGTGCCAGCGGCAGATCACGCAACCAGTTGATGCCGAAATAGTGTTTATCGTCGATATTCGCCCCGGCACCAAAATCACTCATGTTGGCAACGGTGCGATCAATCACCAGCGGAATCGGCAGGTTAATCGGCCCCAATGAACCGACACCGGCACCAATTGCGGCACGGATTTCTGCTTCATCGGCAAATACCAGCGGACTGGCAACCTGTGCCAATTTTTCCGCTTTGACTTCATTCAGTTCATGATCGCCACGCACGATCAGCGCCACGAGTTGATGACCGCTCTCTTCGCTGGCGTGTACGATCAAGGTTTTGACGGTTTTTTCAATCGGCAAGCCAAACTGTTCGACCAATGCAGCAATGGTTTTACAGTTTGGGGTATCGATCAAACGCAGTTCCTCGGTTGGCTCGGCACGTTCGCCTAAAGCCACCGCTTCCGCCAGTTCGATATTGGCGGCGTAATCCGATTCAGTCGAGAAAACGATATCGTCTTCACCACTGGCGGCCAGCACTTGGAATTCATGCGAGGCACTGCCGCCGATTGAACCGGTGTCGGCCTGCACCGCACGGAAATCGAGGCCTAAGCGGGTGAAAATATTGCTGTAGGTTTGATACATCACTTCATAAGTTTGCTGCAAGCTGGCTTGGTCGTTATGGAACGAGTAGGCATCTTTCATCAAAAATTCGCGTGCCCGCATCACGCCGAAACGTGGACGCACTTCGTCACGGAATTTGGTTTGGATTTGGTATAGATTAATCGGCAGCTGTTTGTATGAACTCAATTCACGCCGTGCCAAATCGGTGATCACTTCTTCGTGGGTCGGGCCCAACACGAAAGGGCGCTCGCCACGATCAGTGAAACGCAACAGCTCCGGGCCGTATTGCTCCCAACGCTCGGATTCCACCCACAGGTCACCCGGCTGCACCACCGGCATCGACACTTCCAACGCTCCGCTTTTGTCCATCTCTTCACGCACGATTTTTTCGACTTTACGCAACACTTTTAAGCCGGTCGGCAGCCAAGTGTACAACCCCGATGCCAACGGACGAATCATGCCCGCTCGCAACATCAGTTGATGGCTGACCACTTCAGCATTGTTCGGAGTCTCTTTTAAGGTTGAAAATAGATATTGTGATGTACGCATGGTATTTCCTGTAAATGGGTTTGATCTTGAAAAATTGGCGATATTCTAGCATTGGAACGGCATATTCAAAACAAAAATAGCCGTGTTCACGGCTTAGACAGCTGACAACGGTTAAAATATACGATTAATATTGTAAAAGGGGCGGATATATAATTCACCCCTACCCAGCCTAATCAAATATCTTTGTCTACTTACAGCAAGTGCGGTCTAAAAGCGTTTGCTGACTTCCAGATAGACTCGATTTTTGTCATAACTGTAAAACGGGTTGTTGCTGTCTATTTTGGTGTATGCCCAAGTCACTCGTGGGGTGATGCCCCAGAAATGCAGATTACGGTGCCAGATACTAAATTGTGCGCCGTATTCATCATTTTTTTGGCGAATACCGGTGAAATCAGCGGCTTTATACTGGCGTTTGGCGTAGTTCAGCGTGATTCTGGTGGAAATGCCGCCCATCCACTCCTGCCCCCAGCCGAGCCGTATATTTTTGCGCTGGTAGGCATTATCCTTATGCTGCGCATTATCGCGACTGTAGTCCGCACCGACAACCCAGTATTGATCACTGCTTGGCATATATAACAAGGTGTTTGACCAGAAATAGTTATTGCCATTCAAATGTTTGCGTGTCACATAACGCTGTTCTCCATACTCAAGTGCGGTCGAAATCTGCCAACGTGGCGCCAGCCAATAGCTGAAATCCAAACGCAAACCGCTATTTTGTGAAAAACGCTTCAAGGAATCGCTGCCGGAAGCGCCACCGCCATACCAGCGTCTTTCGGTAAACGGCATCAACGTCACTTCGCTGCGTGCCGTTTGATAGCCCAAACCGGCGCTGATCCGTGCATTAAATTCATTGTATTTTTTGTTATCCCAATAGTAACGTCCATAACCGGACAAGCTCACTTTGCTGAAAAAGCCGTGTTGCAACGACCATTTTTTATCTGCGCCAAGATTATAGCCAATCCCTTCCGCTTTTTCGCTTTGCCAAGCTTTCCAGCCGTTGACTTGCGTACCGGCTTTTGGTGCATTGTTGACGTTTGCCTCGTTTAAATAACTTAAACCACCTTGAAACGTCCACTGATCGCGCCGATTAATTGCCGTTAAATATTGATCAATCAACTGTACAAATGCCGGTGACACATTTTCAGTGCGTAACTTTTCAAACTGATCGCGCGCTGCTTCATTATCATTATTCAAATACAGCACTTGCGCCATTTGGTAGCGTACCGGAATCAAATTCGGGTTTTTAGCAAACAAAGTGCGGTATAAACTCAATGCGTGAGCATAATCCTGTTGCTGCTGTGCCAAGATCGCCTCGCCCCAGGTCACCAGCACCGGATCGGTTTTGCCTTGCGCTTGATAAATCGGCAGCAACAGCGCCACACCCTCTGCGTTATTCTGCATTAATGCCGGCAGCAACGCCCGCAGCACCAACTCAGGATATTTCGCCAGCTCTTCTTTGCTGATTGAAATGGACTTAGGTTGCGACACCGCACTTGGAGCTTGTAATGTCGTTTGTGGCAAATTAGGCTGTGCCACCTGAAATTTTGACTCATCCAAACCTAAGCGTGGCGCCTGTTCAGTGGTCACGGTTTGTGCCTGCGCTATGCCGCTAAATAAACCGCTAAAAATTGGCAACACTGCCAAAGAAACAAGAAATGAATGGTTGATACGCATAATACTCTCAAGTAAAAAGGCTATCTGAATAAGATAGCCTTGATTATAGTCTATTTTTTCAAATAAGGTTATTTTTGTTGCTCAGCGGCAAACACCACTCCCCATTTAGCATTATGCGCTTCCCCGGCAATTTCTTCTGCTTTTTCACCGAAAAATGCGCCGTTGAGTGGGGCTGTAATATCATTCCCAATTCCCGTATTTTTTAATGCCTCTTCGTTAAAGTTCAATGTTGCTGTTCCTGCTATCTGAGAAGCATCTATATCACCGACCAAACTGACAAGGGGCAACATATTTTCTTCGCTATATAACTCACCATTAACCTTCTTAGTATCAAAATTTGCTATCACATCTACACTTCCCTTATATAGCGAAGTATTCTGCCCAATAGGTCCTTGATTTCCCGGATTCAAAGTAAATAGCTGTGCCGTACGATCGCCATGATAAGCAATACTACCACTCGCTGGAATACTGGAATCTGGTGTGACACTACCGTTATAAAAAGCATAGATCACGCCTGTATCGGTATCCTTACTAAAACCCAATTTAACGGATTTAATATTAGTTTGTGTACCACAGCAAATACCAACATAACGATCACTTTGCCAAATTGTACTCAGGATAATATTCTCTGTATTGATGCCTGAAAGCGATGGAACAATATTTATTGTTTTTCCATCAACAATGATGGTCTTGAAATCATTAGAACTGACACTGATATCTTTGACATTCGTCGGAGTAATATTATCATCATCCCTTAAACGATCAGTATATTGAAACCCTTTACCATGATAGGCGTAAGATAGAGGTGTCGGCTCTACCGGATTGCTTGGTTCCGGCGACGTTGGTGTAGTTGGTTGTGCTGCTGGTTGTGTTGGCGTTGCCGGTGTTGCTGGTTGTGTTGTTGCCGTTTCTGCCGGTGTTGTTTGTGCCGGTGTGGCAGGTTGTTCTGATGATGTAGGATTTATCGGTGCGGCGGTTTCCGATGAACTGGAGCCACCACCACCGCCACAAGCGGTTAAGACCAAAAGGCTAAGTGCGGTTAATCCGAATTTTATTTGTTGTTTTTTCATAAATCACCTGTCTTTTTTAATTACATGTTGCTGTTGAAAATAGGGTCTGTTGATCTTTGTTTATATTTTGAGTTGTCGTTTAAAATGAGCACAATCTAGGCGTAAGCCGAAATCAATAGCGGAACTATTGATGAGGATTACAACGAAGAGTGTGCTCATTTTAAACACAATCCAAAGGACTATGACGCTTTTTCGCCACTACGGCGTTAAAAGCCGTTCGTTTAGAATCACTAAACT
>NZ_VDHB01000102.1:0-11278 GCF_006227735.1 Testudinibacter sp. 'clade 2' | reverse complement strand
TTGGATTCCTTACTGGGTTAAAATTGACAAAAGCTTGATATTTGCTCATTTTTGCTATGAAAACGGCAAAAAATCATCAAACTTTCTTAGTTTAAAAAAAAAAAAAAAAAACAACGCTTTAGCGATCTTTTGTCAATTTTTTTGATCTATGTCACTTTTTTTAGTGATCTTTATTTCAGGAAAAGAGGTGTTTGTTGAACTTCCGCAATCGGTGGATTTTTTTCTGCTGCAATGATCAACCTCGCGGTGGTTTTGTGCTAAAGTGGGGCAAGTTTAATTCACTCAGAAAATGGCGATGAAGCAAGATATGAACCAATCACAAAATCCAAACGATAATCCACTCAATGTGACGCACCCTCAAGCGGAAACCACCCATTTTGGTTTTAAAACCGTTGGCAAGGCAGAGAAGCAGCAGTTGGTTGCTAATGTGTTTCATTCGGTGGCGGGCAAATATGATTTGATGAATGACTTGCTGTCATTTGGTGTGCATCGAGTTTGGAAACGGTTCACCATTGATTGCAGTGGGGTTCGCAAAGGACAGAGCGTGTTGGATTTGGCGGGCGGAACCGGCGATTTTAGTGCTAAATTTTCACGGATTGTGGGTGCCGATGGGCGTGTGGTGTTGGCCGATATTAATGAGTCGATGTTGCAGGTCGGGCGCGAAAAATTGCGTAATTTGGGCGTGGTCGGCAATGTGGAATATGTGCAGGCAAATGCCGAAGCGCTGCCGTTTGCCGATGCCAGTTTCGATTGCATTATCATCAGTTTTGGCTTGCGCAACGTGACGGATAAAGACAAGGCGTTGCAGTCGATGTATCGGGTGTTGAAACCGGGCGGGCGTTTGCTGGTGTTGGAGTTTTCCAAACCGATTCTTGATCCGTTAAGCAAGTTATATAACTTCTATTCGTTTAATATTTTGCCGAAAGTGGGCGAGGTGGTGGTCAATGATGCGGAAAGTTATCGTTATTTGGCTGAATCGATCCGAATGCACCCGGATCAGGATACGCTGAAAACAATGATGGGCGCAGCCGGTTTTGAAAATGTGGACTATTACAATTTGAGCGCCGGGATTGTGGCGTTGCATCGAGGCTATAAATTCTAAACAAAGCTCAACAGACCTTAGCAAGTGTTAGATTAAAAAAGGAAATCGGACGATGTTACCCAATTGGGCACAGATAAAAACACAATTCATGTTGCCACAGTTTGCCGCAGCTGCGCTGGAAACCGCACTTTCACATTTATTAAAAAATACTGAAAATTATCAGCCGCTGTTGCGAAAATTGAATGGCAAGGTGCTGGCATTGCAATTGCAGCAACCTGAGATCAGTTACTATTTTATCTTTTCGGAACAGGCTATCGATGTGTTGCACCAATACGAAGGCATCGTCGATTGTTCGCTGCAAACGTCGGCAAAAATGTTACTAAAATTGCCGAAAAAATCAGAATTAAGCCAATATATTAATGATAAATCGATTGTTATCCACGGCGATCTGCAAGTGTTGCAAGATTTTCTGGGGTTGATGGCGTTTTTGCAAACAGATCCGGCTGAACTGCTGGCGCCCTATGTGGGCGATGTGTTGGCATATAACGGCATTAAGCTATTGCGCCAGGGATGGGATTTTTTGGCAGGCCGGCGGCAAACTGCTGAACGACATTGGAGCGAGCGTTTGGGCGAAGAGTGGCAAATTGTTGCGCCTAAGTTGGCGTTTGCAGATTTTCAGACGCAAGTGGCACAAGTGCAGCAGCAATGTGATCAATTGGAGCATCAATTTCAGCAGTTGCAAAGTCGTATAGCAGCAAAAATAGCAGAAAAAGAGGCGAGCCGTGATTAAATCAACCCTGCGTTTTTATCGAATTATTCAAGTGATTTTGCAATACGGCTTGGATCAAGCGCTGCCGAAAACCGGGTTCACCCGTCCGATCCGCTGCGGGCGCAAACTGCTGTTTTGGCTGCGCAATCGTCATCACGACAAGGCATTTGGCTTGCGTTTGCGTTTGGCGTTGCAGGAACTGGGACCTGTGTGGATAAAATTGGGGCAAATGCTGTCAACCCGGCGTGATCTGTTTCCCGATGCGATTGCCGATGAATTAGCGTTATTGCAGGATCAGGTTGAACCGTTTTCCGGCAAGTTGGCACGGCAGCAGATAGAAACCGCACTGGGCGGCAAACTGGAAAATTGGTTCAGTGATTTTGATGAAACCGCATTGGCGTCCGCTTCGATCGCACAAGTGCATACCGCCCGTTTTAAGGCTGACAGCGAATTTGCTGGGCGTGAAGTGGTGCTGAAAGTGATTCGGCCGAACATCGAAACAGCGATTGAGGCGGATATTGGCTTGATGTATCGCTTGGCACGTTGGATTCCGCGCCTTTCCAGTGAAGGGCGGCGTTTACGCCCGGTGGAAGTGGTGCGCGAATATGAAAAAACCATTTTGGACGAGCTGGATTTGCGGCGCGAAATGGCGAATGCGATCCAATTGCGGCGCAATTTTGAAAACAGTCCAATGCTGTATATACCGGAAATGTACAGCGATTTTTGCTATAAAAATGTGATCGTGATGGAGCGGATCTATGGCATTCAGGTGTCGGATATTGCCGCATTGGAAGCCAATGGCACCAATATGAAATTGTTGGCGGAACGTGGCGTGCAGGTGTTTTTCACCCAAGTGTTCCGTGATAGTTTTTTCCATGCGGATATGCACCCCGGCAATATTTTTGTCAACCCGAACCACCCTGAAGATCCGCAATATATCGGCATTGACTGTGGCATTGTCGGTTCGTTGAATCGGGAAGATAAACGCTATCTGGCAGAGAATTTTTTGGCATTTTTCAATCGCGATTACCAACGGGTGGCGCAGTTGCACGTTGATTCCGGCTGGGTGCCGGAAGATACTAATGTGCAGGAGTTCGAGCAGGCGATCCGCACTGTGTGCGATCCGATCTTCGCTAAGCCGCTGAGCGAGATTTCGTTTGGGCATGTGTTGTTGAATCTGTTTAATACTGCACGTCGCTTCAATATGGAAGTGCA
Organism: Testudinibacter sp. 'clade 2'; assembly: GCF_006227735.1. Classification (NCBI taxonomy): domain Bacteria; kingdom Pseudomonadati; phylum Pseudomonadota; class Gammaproteobacteria; order Pasteurellales; family Pasteurellaceae; genus Testudinibacter; species Testudinibacter sp. 'clade 2'. Next base: position 8,252 of record NZ_VDHB01000102.1, on the reverse strand, counting down.
GCCGCAATTGGTGTTGTTGCAAAAAACCTTGTTGTATATCGAGGGCTTAGGGCGACAAATTTATCCGCAGTTGGATTTATGGCAAACCGCAAAGCCATTTTTGCAAGATTGGTTGAACGATCAAGTCGGGTTGAAATCGGTGTATCGCAGTGTGAAAGAGAAACTGCCGTATTTCCGAGAACATTTTGCCGAGCTGCCGGAAACCTTGTATCACGCTTTGCAGCAACAACAGCAGATTAGCCGACAAATTGGCGAATTAAACCGCACTTTGGTCGGGCAGCAGCGACAGCGGCGACGCTCTTGGTACAGTGGGCTAATTGGCAGTGTGATATTTATCACAACCCTCTTACAATTTGCACATTTGCCGCGATATTTTAGTTCGTGCTTATTGCTAAGTGCGGTTATAATCTGGCTCTACGGCTTGTTGAAAAGCGATTAATGAAAAATTGATCCTAAATACACTTGCAGATTGACTGCAAGCTATCAATGGTTTAAAGTTTTTCGAGTGGCACAACAATTTATTTAACAATCGAAATCTAGTCGTTTTAAGACTATTTTTCATCTTATGAGGTGGTTTATGGGTATCAGCGTTTGGCAACTGGCTATTATTGTCTTAATTGTGGTTCTTTTATTCGGAACAAAAAAATTGAAAAGCTTAGGCTCGGATTTGGGCGAGTCGGTTAAAGGCTTCAAAAAAGCCATTAAGGATGACGATCAAAAAGATGCCGATTTCAAACAGTCTTTAGAAAATACAGCGGAAAAATCTGCAACTAAAGAACAGATTAAAGATAAAGAGCAGGCATAACCCGTGTTTGATATTGGATTTTCCGAACTGGTTTTAATTTTTGTGGTGGGTCTGGTGGTGCTAGGCCCACAACGTTTGCCTGTGGCAATTAGAACGGTGGTCAGTTGGATTCGAACCATTCGTGGTATTGCCACCAATGTGCAGAACGAATTGAGCCAGGAACTGAAACTGCACGAATTGCAGGAGAGTATTAAAAAAGCGGAAAAACTGAGTCTGAGTGAGCTGTCACCGGATTTAGCCAAAAGTATTGAAGACTTGAAACAATCGGCACAAAAAATGCAACAAAGTGTGCAGCAGCAAGGCGAACAATTGCAAAGTGGTATTAAAAATATCGAAAAAAATTTGAAAGAGAACGTATTGAGTGAAGATGAACAAGCAATGTTGGCCGAAGCGGACGAACCGCACTTAGTTGCAGATGAAAGTGCGGTGGCTGAAGATACCGCACTTGCCACACCTAACGGTGAAGTGGATAACATGATCGATAAAGCTGTTGTTGATAAAGCCGTTGCCGATAAAACAGCAGACGCTGCTAAAGTTTAACCCGAAAGGAATGTTGTATGTCGTCAGTTGAAGATTCTCAACCGCTGATTAACCATTTAATTGAATTACGCAACCGCTTGTTGAAAGCGGTTTTGTGCGTTTTACTCGTATTTTGCGGCTTGGTGTTTTTTGCCAATGATATTTATCGCATGGTTGCCTTGCCGTTGATCGAACAGTTGCCACAAGGTTCCACCATGATTTCAACCGGGGTGGCGGCACCGTTTTTTACCCCGCTGAAATTAACCGGTGTGGTGGCGATTTTCTTGTCGGTTCCCTATTTGCTCTATCAAGTGTGGGCATTTGTTGCCCCAGCGCTTTATCAGCATGAAAAACGCTTAATCTACCCGCTATTGTTTTCTAGCACGCTGCTGTTTTATGCCGGTGTGGCATTTGCCTATTATGTGGTGTTTCCGCTGGTGTTCGGTTTTTTGACCAAAACAGCACCAGAAGGGGTGGCCATTGCGACCGATATCAGCAACTACCTAGACTTTGTGCTGACCATTTTCTTGGCATTCGGTATTTGCTTTGAAGTGCCGATTGCGATTATCCTGCTGTGTTGGAGCGGCGTGGTGACAGCAGACGATCTGCGTCGCAAACGCCCCTATATTATCGTAGCCGCTTTTGTCATCGGGATGTTTTTAACCCCGCCGGATGTATTTTCACAAACTTTGTTGGCGGTACCGATGTGGTTGTTATTTGAAGTGGGCTTGCTAGTGTCACGGTTTTATAAACCGAGAGAGGAACAAGAGAGTTCGGCAAGCTGAGCAGTATGTTTAACTAAGACGCCATTGTGCGTCTTAGTTGTTTGTAATTGACAGATTTTAAAATAGATTTTGCAAGGATATTTTATGACCCAACAAATTTTTGCGCATTTTCCGGCTAGCCGTATGCGCCGCCTGCGTCGCCACGACTTCAGCCGCCGTTTGGTTGCAGAAAATAAATTGACCGCCGATGATTTGATCTATCCGGTGTTTATTATGGAAGGCGAGAATGAGCGTGAAGCTGTGCCGTCAATGCCCGGCGTGGAACGTTTGACCTTGGATCAATTGTTGAACGAAGCCGGGTTATTGGTGAAATACGGCGTGCCGGTGATTGCGTTGTTTCCGGTGATTGCGCAGGAGAAAAAATCCTTATTGGCAGAAGAGGCCTATCATCCAAACGGCTTGGTGCAACGTGCGGTCAAAGCGCTCAAAGCGGCTTATCCCGAATTGGGCATACTGACCGATGTGGCACTGGATCCTTATACCACACACGGACAAGACGGGATAATCGATGCTGAAGGCTATGTAATCAACGACACTACCAGCGACATTTTAGTTAAACAAGCCTTATCACATGCCGCTGCCGGCGCCGATATTGTGGCGCCAAGCGACATGATGGACGGACGCATCGGCGCCATCCGCACCGCACTTGAGCAAAACGGCTTTGTAAACACCCAAATAATGGCGTACTCCGCCAAATACGCCTCCAGTTTCTACGGGCCGTTCCGTGATGCGGTCGGCTCCAGCAGTAATTTAAAAGGCGGCAATAAGAAAACCTACCAACTGGATCCCGCCAACAGCAACGAAGGCTTGCAGGAAGTAGCGTTAGATCTGCAAGAAGGCGCGGATATGGTGATGGTAAAACCGGGCATGCCGTATTTGGATTTGGTGTATCGCGTGAAACAACACTTCGGCGTCCCAACCTTCGCCTACCAAGTTTCCGGCGAATACGCCATGCTGCAAGCCGCCATTCAAAACGGCTGGCTCGCCGAAAAACCGGCGATTATGGAAGCGCTGCTATGTTTCAAACGCGCCGGCGCCGACGGCATTTTGACCTATTACGCCAAACAAGTGGCGCAATGGTTGTATGAAGAAGGTCAACATCACTAAAAAATAGGATTTTTATGTGCGCTTTCCTTGCTGCTCACCGAAAACCGATTAACCGCAACACAAATAATACAGCCGAGCCGGTTTCTTATTTGACCTGTTTGGCGAAAACCCGGCGCTTGGCAGACGGTCGTTGTGTTGCTGGCAGAACGATCTTGGAGCACTGTATTATTGTCGGCGAAGTTGCCAAGCGATTATTAGTACAAATCCCTGTTCCAATTCGTACTGCACTTTTCCCTGATGGTGTCGAATTGTTGGCGGCGTGTCATGATATCGGCAAGGTATCACCCCGTTTTCAAAATAAGCTGCGTAAAGCATTGGGTTGTGAATTAACGCTCAACACCGATGAATCGGCTTGGGATTACCATGGCGGAGTCACTTTTCTGACGTTGCGGCCATTGATCGGCGAAAAAGCTGCGGCAGCGGCAGGGCAACATCACGGCAGTTATCCCACTAAGGCGAAAAATGGGATAGTTGATCCGGAAAATGCTGAGGTGTTAGGTGGTGCTGTTTACCATCAACAGCGTTTAAAGTTGATTGAAGCCTTAAAACAGCACTTTCAGTGTGATTTTCCAGAACTAAAAAATGATCAACAACTGCTGGCGGTATCCGGACTGATTACGGTCGCAGATTGGATTGGTTCAGGGGCGTCATTTGAAGATCCGGCGCAGGATTGGCGGCTATATATCGAAAGTGCGGTAGCCGAAGCCGGATATCTACCATTACAGTTCAATAGCGGACTGACTTTTCAGGATATTTTCACTTTTACGCCACATCTGGTTCAGCAGCAGTTGATTGATAGTGTGCAGCGTAACGGTTGTTATGTGTTGGAAGCGCCAATGGGATTGGGGAAAACCGAAGCGGCGCTATATGCCGCCTACAGCCTGTTGCAGCGTGGCGACGCAAACGGCTTTTATTTCGCCCTTCCGACCCAACTGACCTCGAATAAAATCTATCAGCGGGTTAATCAGTTTTTGGAACAGATTATTCAACCGCAGAGCGCGCATCGAGAAGCTTTGCTCATACATGGAACTGCTTGGTTACAGCAGTTTGAAATGGGGGAAGATGCGGCTGTTTCCGGCTCGTGGTTCAACCAAAAGAAAAGAGCGGTTTTAGCGCCTTTCGGGGTCGGCACGATTGATCAAATTTTGTTATCGGTGATGTGGGTAAAACACGGTTTCGTTCGCTCATTCGGCTTGGCAGGCAAAGTAGTGGTGTTGGATGAAATTCATTCCTATGATATCTATACCGGAATGTTGGTACAGCGCTTAATAGCGGTGTTGCGGGAATTGGGCTGTAGTGTGATTATCTTGAGTGCAACCCTGACGCGTCAGCGCCGATACGAATTATTAGGGCTGCCGTTGGAGGAAGCAACTGCGCAGGTGCAGAATGAGCCTTATCCGATGATCACGGCAATAAGCGGCGGGCAGATTTCCACATTAGCAGCGGACAGTCCGAGTGAACACAACATTCAGCTACGTTATGTGAAGCAAAGTGAAGCGATAGAAGAAGCTCTGCTGCGAGCTGAGCAAGGTCAACAAGTTTTGTGGATTGAAAACAGCGTTGCTGAGGCGCAGGAAACTTATCGCATCTTGGCTGCACGTTGCGCCGGACTGGCGGTAAAGTGCGGTTTGCTGCATTCCCGTTTTACTGCGGTCGACCGACATCGACACGAACAGCAGTGGATAGATTTATTCGGCAAACCGGGATGGCAGACACAAACAACACCGATTCGTCTACAGCAAGGACGCATACTGATTGGTACGCAAGTGTTGGAGCAATCGGTGGATATTGATGCAGATTTTCTAATTTCCAAATTTGCCCCGACGGATATGCTGTTACAACGTCTAGGACGTTTGTGGCGGCATGGTTCCACCCCGAGAGTAGCGAGTGCCAGAGCCGAGGCTTGGTTGCTGGCGCCAGATTTGGAAAGTGCGATCGACGATCCGATTAAAGCATTTGGAACCACTGCATTTGTTTATGCGCCTTATGTCCTTTGCCGCAGCTTGGCAGTTTGGCAACAGCGAAAGCAATTGACTTTACCAAATGATATTCGAGCATTGTTAGAAGCGACGTATTTTTCATGCGAGGAGCAAGGCAAGCTGGCACAGTGGAAGCATGAGCTGGAAAACGGTAGTCGTTTTCGTACCGGTCAAAAACAGATGCAAAAATCTGCATTAGCAGCGCAGATGACGTTTGGAATGGAAAGAAATGATAATGATGATCAGGTGCAAACCCGTTTTAGTGAACAAGATAGTTTCGATATTTTATTGCTGAGTAAAGTGCGGTCTTTGCCGGAAATTAAAGCGACGGAGTTGACTTTGCTCGACGGCACCGTCATAGTGCTACCTGTGAACGGACGCTCATTACCGCTCCAGCAACAAAAACGGTATGCGGCGCAACTCATGCAACAAATGGTCAGTATCAATTTGTCTAATGCACCGAAGCGGCAATCTGTCGGCAACTTAGCTTTCTTACGCGATTATTGCTATTTAGGGCAAATGAAAGATAAAAATACCGATGCCGTAATGGTTGTCGCTATTGTTGCGAAAGACGGGCGTTTACAAGGCGACAGCACATTTCACCTTGAATTAACCAAACCGCTTTATTACCAACCGCACTTGGGGCTGGTGGTAGAGCATAACTGATCACCTAACTAATAAGCCGGAAAACTGATAAAAAGGAGTATCAATAGAATTAGAAATTTTAAAATCATAATTGGCTCTCTTAGATTAAAATTTTAAGTGTAAAATATTTTTAATATGTAGTGTAGTGTATTGTAGATCAATGCTACTGTAATATGCTATAAATGTAAAACACTAATTATTTCCTCTTTAGCTATTTTTAATAAAAGAGGGTGTTTCTATGTAATGCAGCGTAGAAAAAAGCTTCTTCATTCACATGAAGGTTATTGTGTTAGCAAGTATCAATCTGACAGACATAAGTTCCAAATATGAGATTGCTAGATTGGATTTGATTTTTGATATAATCTAAAACCACAATATATTGTGTTAGAGTCTCGTTCTTTAACAATATAATGGTATTTTCTCCACACACGTGGAGGTGTTTCTGAAGTGATAGCCCACGTGCTTCAGGTGTGGATATTTTCTCCACACACGTGGAGGTGTTTCCAGATTGATTTTTAAGGTTTCGAGCAGCGTGTCATTTTCTCCACACACGTGGAGGTGTTTCCAGATTGACGACTTGTTATGGGCGGTGTTTACGATTTTCTCCACACACGTGGAGGTGTTTCTGAGCAAATGACAGCATTACTAGTTGTTGCCAAATTTTCTCCACACACGTGGAGGTGTTTCTTTATTGCTCATTATTTATCTCCTGCGACTAATATTTTCTCCACACACGTGGAGGTGTTTCCAACCGCTTGTTTGACCCGGTCACGGGGGCAAAATTTTCTCCACACACGTGGAGGTGTTTCCGTTTTAAAAAGGGTTTAGCCTGTTAATTCACGATTTTCTCCACACACGTGGAGGTGTTTCCCGACGATTGATGATGTTTTATTAAATCCGCCGATTTTCTCCACACACGTGGAGGTGTTTCTTACAAGATTATATGCAACAAACCAAGATGAATATTTTCTCCACACACGTGGAGGTGTTTCTCAAACAACTGCTTAAAGTCACCGGCACGGAAGATTTTCTCCACACACGTGGAGGTGTTTCTAACAGTGTAATATTTAGGCTTAACGCCTAAAAATTTTCTCCACACACGTGGAGGTGTTTCCAGGGATTCTGCCTCGCCTGGGTATCCACCACGATTTTCTCCACACACGTGGAGGTGTTTCCTCAAAATACGGGATTCGAGCCGGGTCGATATTGATTTTCTCCACACACGTGGAGGTGTTTCCAGACTTCTCACACCAGTCAGCCATCTGCAAAAATTTTCTCCACACACGTGGAGGTGTTTCTCTGATTATCCGTAAATACGGCCGCACTTGCCGATTTTCTCCACACACGTGGAGGTGTTTCCCAACATTCTAGCAAGATCGTAATAATCGAATAATTTTCTCCACACACGTGGAGGTGTTTCCAACTAGCACTGCCTGAACCGGAAAAACTGTACATTTTCTCCACACACGTGGAGGTGTTTCTAACGATCTGGTAACGGGTTATATTGATCAAAAATTTTCTCCACACACGTGGAGGTGTTTCCACTGCGTACTCGGCAGCCGCCTGTTTGAAGAAATTTTCTCCACACACGTGGAGGTGTTTCCTTGTCGTAAAAGTCTTTCTTTATTGCTATCTGATTTTCTCCACACACGTGGAGGTGTTTCCTAGGCAGAATTGGTCTTACCGTACTAAAGGGAATTTTCTCCACACACGTGGAGGTGTTTCTAAGCTGATATTGCCAAATGCCATTTTCTTCGATTTTCTCCACACACGTGGAGGTGTTTCTAGGAAAGAAACCGCTGTGAATTTTGTTGTCGAATTTTCTCCACACACGTGGAGGTGTTTCCTGCAATTGCGTCGTCTTTAAACACCCATTTCAATTTTCTCCACACACGTGGAGGTGTTTCTAGTTTCGAAAACACCCCCTAAAACGCCCGTAGATTTTCTCCACACACGTGGAGGTGTTTCTCCCGATGTGGTCTTAATCGAAGTCGAGCCAGGATTTTCTCCACACACGTGGAGGTGTTTCCCAATCAACGGGAGCGACGGAAACATGAAGACAATTTTCTCCACACACGTGGAGGTGTTTCTCTGCCCCGGCTTTGATGTGCATGCGTGGGTGGATTTTCTCCACACACGTGGAGGTGTTTCCAACTATCACTGCCTGAACCGGAAAAACTGTACATTTTCTCCACACACGTGGAGGTGTTTCTAACGATCTGGTAACGGGTTATATTGATCAAAAATTTTCTCCACACACGTGGAGGTGTTTCCACTGCGTACTGGGCATCCGCCTGTTTGAGGAAAGCTTCTCCACACACGTGGAGGTGTTTCCTTGTCGTAAAAGTCTTTCTTTATCGCTATTTGACTTTCTACATACACGTGGAGGTGTTTCCTAGTCATAATCGCTTT
>NZ_VDHB01000101.1:0-14557 GCF_006227735.1 Testudinibacter sp. 'clade 2' | reverse complement strand
TGCCTCATCAAATATCTTTATGACTTAATCAAAAAGACTAAAGAAAAATAGCGTGTAAAATATAGTAGAAGATAATAGCAAAAATGGCACCGGCCGGTAAAGTCACAACCCATGAGGCAAAAATATTGCGGATAACATTGAGGTTAAGGGCGGCGATACCGCGTGCAAATCCAACCCCGAGCACCGCACCGACCAAGGTTTGAGTGGTGGAAATCGGCAAGCCGGTACCGGAGGCGATGACCACGGTGATTGCGGTGGCAAATTCAGCAGAGAAGCCACGGCTTGGGGTCAAATCGGTGATGCCGCCGCCGATGGTACCCATGACTTTATAACCCATCACCGCCAAACCGATAACAATTCCGGTTGCACCCAGTGGCAGAATCCACCATGCCAGTGCGGTTTTGCTGGCGATTACACCGCCATTATCAACGATCGAAACTACCGCAGACAGTGGACCGATGGCATTGGCGACATCGTTTGACCCGTGAGCAAATGCCATGGAACAAGCGGTTAGTAACATTAAAATACTGAATACTTTTTCAACGCCACCGAAGGCACCGCCTTGTACTCGATTTTTAAAGGATTCGCTGCGGAAATAGTAGTGGCAGAAGATGATTGAGATAATACTGATGGCTAAGGAGATGAAAAAGGTTTGCATTGTGCTGAGGTGTAGTCCGACGTGTTTCAGACCTTTGGTCATAGTGACAATGCAGATGATGAAGCTGGTCAATCCCATATAGAACGGACCGTATTTTTGTGCATTTTCCATCGGAGTTTCAGTATCAAAAATCAGGCGCTGGGTGCTGACAAAAATGGTATATGCGACCAAACCGGAGATGATCGGCGTGATAAACCAACTGCCGACAATGCCTTTAACCGAGCCCCAATCTACCGTATGCGGGCCAACCGTCACACAGGCAAAGCCGATAATTGCCCCGATAATCGAATGGGTAGTTGAAACCGGCCAGCCCATATAAGAGGCGATCAGAAGCCAGGCACCGGCGGAAAACAGTGACGACATCATCCCCAGAATCAATACTTCAGGTACTGCTGCAAATAAGCTGGGATCGATGATACCGCTCTTGATGGTTTCGGTGACTTCGCCACCAGCCAGATAGGCACCGGCAAATTCAAAGACCATGGCGATCAAAATCGCTTGTTTAACAGTGATAGTACCGGAGCCGACGGACGTTCCCATCGCGTTGGAAACATCATTGGCGCCGATTCCGAAAGCCATTAAAAGTCCGGCGATCGCCGTGATAATCACTACGGTGTGACCGTATTGTGCGATAAATTCCATATAATATCCTCGTTATTATTGTTTGGGATATGCTTAAGAGCGAGCCAACATTAATTCGATACGTGAACCGACCCGTTGCGCCTGATCGGCAAGCACACCGATCCATTCGAGGATTTTATACAGAAAAATCACATCGACCGGTTTGTATTGGTCTTCGATTTCCAATAATTGGCGGCGCAATAAAATTTGTTGATGATCGGTATCATCTTCGATCGCATCCAATTCATTGATCATTTTATTCACGAAATTCAATTCACGTCCTTTAAATCCGGTTTCCAAGAGCTCATCCATCTCTTGAATCACCCGTGTGGCTTGATGTGCAGCGTCTAAACTGCGGTTTAAGTATTCCAGAAAAGCCTGTTGCATCGGTTGTGGAATACAAAGATGACGCCCGACCGCCCGACCGGCGATGTCTTTGGCGTAGTTTGCCAGTTTATCTTGCTGAGTGACCAGTTCTAATAGATCGGTGCGATCAAGTGGCATAAATAGCCCGCGTGGTAATTTCAGTCGGATTTCACGTTTTAAGCTGTCGGCTTCACGTTCGGCTTCGGAGATTTTTTTACGTAGCTCTTCCGCCAATGTCCAATCGTTTTCGAATGTTGCTTTAAAGAAAGGCACCAGGATATCACAGCATTCGCTGACTTTATTTGAGTGTTTTTCTAAGGGTTTGAGTGGGGATTGAGCAAACAAGCCCAAGATATTGTTGAGTGGCATAGCATTAGCTCCAATATACGATAAGATAATATAACTCAGGTGATGATTATTGCCGCATAATAACCGAAACTACGGCATAACTCACGATTTTAATTTGAGAAATAAACCTTTTTTGCTAAATTGTAATCAAATTGTCATCTTAAACGGATAGTTATAAAACAAGCGGGACCGAAATATGAGCGCAGAAATTGAATTAAAGCTGCTGGTTAATCCAGCATTTGCAGCTTTTTTAAGCAAAGAGATGGCGAGCTTTAAAGTGTTATCCCATACTCAACAAGTGTTGGGCAACTGTTACTATGATACCGCCGACTATTTTTTCTCATCGCAACGTATGGGATTGCGGGTCAGAACGCTGAATGATCAGTTTATTTTAACCCTGAAAACCGACGGAACCACGATTGGTGGTTTGCACATGCGTCCCGAATACAATTGTGCGTTAGACGATGCGTCGCCTCGTTTAAACGGCTTGAACCAATTTGCCGATTTACAACTCAGCCGCCCGCTTGAACAGTTACAGCAACATTTGAAACCGATTTTTAGCACTGATTTTTTACGCCAAGCATGGGAAATTGAATTGGGTAACGGTGCAAATATTGAAGTGGCGTTGGATCAAGGCGAAATCGAAGCGCAAGAGCGGTTTGAGCCGATTTATGAGGCTGAATTTGAACTGAAACACGGCAGCTTGGATGACCTGTTGACCTTTGTCGAATCTCTCAGCCTGTCGGATGGTATTCGTTTGGGCTCGGCCAGCAAAGCCAAACGCGGCTATCGCTTGGCCGGGATCGCAGCGTTGCAAGCTTTTGAATGGCAGCATCAGTGGCAGCAATTGCTGTCTGACCTATCGCTGGCAGCCACTGCGAGTGCAGCATTGAGCCGACTATTTGCTTATGAGCAGTCGTTAACCGAGTATTACGCTGAGCTGTTGACCATGCCACTGTCGGCTGCACAGCTTGACAGTGCATTACAAGCGTTTATGACGTTATACCGCTATTACGATCAACATCAATCGCTCCTGTGGCGGGCTTATCAGCAGCAAGTCGGGCAGCGCTTAAAAGTGCGGTTGGACCAAGATTCAATCGAAGAATTAATTGAATTGAATCAGCGTTTTTTGGCGAAATTAACCGAATTAAGCAAACTGTCTGACGATGAAAACCGCACTTTACGTTTGCACGAGTTTTTGCACCGCGGTAATGGTGTCAAACGCCAGATTTACCTGATTAAATTGACTCTCAACGGATAATATCATATGGCGAAAACTCCGAAAAAAGCCTATGTTTGCAATGATTGTGGTGCAGATTATGCTCGCTGGCAGGGACAGTGCAGTGCCTGTAAAGCGTGGAATACCATCAGCGAAGTGCGCTTGGTCAGCACCGTCGCTAAAGGCGACCGTTTTAGTGGTTATGCCGGGGAAAGCAACGCAAAAGTACAGACCTTGTCCGAAATCAGCCTGCAAGAAACGCCACGTTTCAGCAGCCGTTTCAGCGAATTGGATCGTGTGCTGGGCGGTGGCATTGTGCCGGGCAGCGCAATTTTGATCGGAGGACATCCCGGCGCCGGTAAAAGTACTTTATTATTGCAAGTGATGTGCGGTTTGGCGCAACAGATGCCAACCTTGTATGTCACCGGGGAGGAATCGTTGCAGCAAGTGGCGATGCGAGCCAACCGCTTAGGATTGCCGAGCGATAAACTGCGCATGCTGTCAGAAACTTCCGTTGAGCAGATTTGCAATATTGCCGATCAGGAAAAGCCGAAGGTGGTTGTGATCGACTCGATTCAAGTGATGCACTTGGCAGATATTCAATCCTCGCCCGGTAGTGTGGCGCAGGTGCGCGAATGTGCTTCGTTTTTAACTCGCTATGCCAAAACCAAACAAGTAGCGATTATTATGGTCGGTCATGTCACCAAAGACGGTACGCTTGCCGGCCCGAAAGTGTTGGAGCACTGCATCGACTGTTCCATTTTGCTTGAGGGCGAAGCCGATTCACGCTACCGCACTTTGCGTAGCCACAAAAACCGTTTTGGAGCAGTCAATGAGCTCGGCGTTTTCGCGATGACTGAACAAGGCTTGCGTGAAGTCAAAAATCCGTCGGCGATTTTTTTAAGTCGCGGCGAAGAGCAGACTTCCGGCAGTTCGGTGATGGTGTTATGGGAAGGAACACGCCCTTTGCTGGTGGAAATTCAGGCCTTGGTCGATCACTCTATGCTTGCCAATCCGCGACGGGTTGCAGTCGGGCTAGAACAGAACCGTCTGGCGTTGTTGTTGGCAGTGCTGCATCGGCACGGCAATGTGCAGATGTCCGATCAAGATGTGTTTGTCAATGTGGTCGGCGGGGTGAAAGTCGCAGAAACCGGCGCCGATTTGGCACTGTTGCTGGCGTTGATTTCCAGTTTTCGTAACCGCCCTTTGCCGCAAGATTTAGTGGTGTTCGGCGAAGTCGGTTTGGCCGGGGAAATTCGCCCGGTCACCAGCGGGCAAGAGCGAATCAGCGAAGCCGCAAAACATGGTTTTCGCCGCGCAATTGTCCCGTTTGCCAATAAACCAAAGCACAACATCGAACAAATGCAGGTTTTCACCGTAAAAAAATTAGCGGATGCTTTAGCCGTGTTAGATGATTTTTAGTCGAGTGAAGGATAACGGAGCAGAACGATGAATGAGATAAAACTTTATGAAAATAAAGAGATTAGATCAATTTGGGATAATGAAAAAGAGGAGTGGTATTTTTCAGTTATTGATGTGGTAGCCGTGCTTACGGAAAGCAGCAATCCCAGAGATTATTGGTATCGGGTAAAAAAACGTATGGCTGAGGAAGATAAATCTGAGTTGTCGACATTTTGTCGACAACTGAAATTAGTGTCCTCAGACGGTAAAAAATATAAGACTGATGTTGCAGAGATGCAAGGGATCTTCCGCATTATCCAATCCATTCCTTCCCCAAAAGCTGAACCCTTTAAAATGTGGTTAGCCGGAGTAGGTAAACAACGAATGGATGAAATTATTGATCCTGAATTGACCATTGAAAGAGCTTTGCAGACATACTTACAAAAAGGTTATTCCAGAGAATGGATTAATCAACGCCTTCAAGCTATTCAAGTGCTAAAGGAGCTGACTGATGTTTGGGAAGACCACGGCATTAAAGAAGGAATGGAATATGCCATTCTGACAAACGAAATATCAAAAGCTTGGAGTGGTATGACTACCCGTCAATATAAAGACTTCAAAAATCTGAAAAAAGAAAATCTAAGAGATAATATGTCTACGCTTGAACTGGTGCTCAATATGCTTGCTGAAGCAACGACAACAGAGTTGACTAAGGTTGAAAAGCCAATGGGGCTGGAAGAAAACAAGCAAACAGCTAAGCGAGGTGGCTCTATCGCTGGAAATACGAGAAAAGAAATCGAGAAGGAAACTGGGAAGCCAATAATTACACCAAAAAATGCAATTAATTTTTCGAAATTATTTGAAGATATTTCTGAAATACCAATGCAGGAAAAAATCCAGGAAGAAGAGCGGTTATTAAATAACTTAGATAAAATTCATACCACTGAATTAGGTGCTGCCCGTATACAAAAAAATCTTGAATTGGTAACAGACAATATCGTTGAGTGGTGCAAGCTGAAGATTGGGTTACCCCATGCTGTGATTAGCAAAAATGGGAAGAACTGGAATATTAGTGTTGATGGCAGTGTCATAACAATTAATGCTAATAATTACTGTATTATCACAGCACACAAAATAAGCTACAAGGACAATCATGGCGGCTAATCCCACACAAGAAATTGCAGCTTATTCCAGCAAACCCAGTACAAAACTAACATCGGCATTTGCTGTGGATGGTACGCTAAGTCGTCATATCAAACAATTTCGCCCGCGCGATGAGCAGTTTGCGATGGCGCAAGCGGTGGAACAGGCGATTGTGCAACAAGGGCAGTTGGTGATAGAAGCGGGTACCGGCACCGGCAAAACCTTCGCTTATTTGGTACCGGCAATGCTGTCAGGCAAAAAAACCATTATTTCGACCGGCTCAAAAAATCTGCAAGATCAGCTATTTAACCGTGATTTACCGACCATTCAAAAAGCTTTGGGCTACAGTGGCAAACTGGCACTGCTTAAAGGGCGGGCTAACTATCTTTGTCTGGAACGGCTGGACAAATTGATTGCTGAGGGGGTGTTGGGCGATAAATCGGTATTGGCATCGTTAGCAGTGGTACGAAAATGGCAGACTTCGACCGCAAACGGTGATTTAAGCGAGTGTGCCGCATTGCCGGAAGACAGCCCGATTTTACCGCAATTAACCAGCACCACCGAGAGTTGTTTAGGCAGTGATTGCCCGAATTATGCCGAGTGTTATGTTTCCAAAGCACGCAAAAAAGCACTGGAAGCGGATTTGGTGGTGGTGAATCATCATCTGTTTTGTGCCGATATGGCAGTGAAAGAAAACGGTTTTGGCGAACTGATTCCCGAAGCCAAAGTGATTATTTTTGATGAAGCCCACCAATTGCCGGACATTGCCAGCCAATACTTTGGGCAAGCGATCAGCTCGCGTCAGTTGTATGATTTATGCCGTGATATGACATTATGTTACCGCACCGAAGTGAAAGATTTGAAGCAATTGGGCACAGCGGCTGATCACCTGCAAAAAATTGTGCAGGATTTTCGTCTGATGATGGGCGAGGGCAACCAACGCGGAAATTTGCGAACCTTTTTTGCCGAGCCAAATGTGCAAAGAGCGGTACAAAGCTTACAGGAAAATCTGGAATTTGTGCATGATGTGGTCAAATTGGCATTGGGGCGTTCGCAAACCTTGGACAGTATTTTTGAACGGATTCAAACCATACAAACACAGTTTAAGCGGATTTTAGACACCAGCATCACCGGCTATTGTTATTGGTTCGAAACCTTTAACCGTCAGTTTGCGCTGCATTTAACGCCGTTGACCGTGGCGGATAAATTTGGACAGCAGTTGCAAAACCAGCAAGCCGGTTGGATTTTCACCTCAGCAACGCTGGAAGTCGGTGGCAATTTCGATTTTTTCTGCGAGCGAATGGGGATTAAAAACAGCCAGCAAAAAGTACTGGCTTCGCCGTTTGATTATCCCAAACAATCACTGTTTTGTGTGCCGCGTTTTCTACCGGGCAGTAACCACAAGCAGACCTTAGGCAGGTTGGGCGAGATGTTGCTGCCGGTGATCGAAGCCAATCAAGGGCGCTGTTTTTTGCTGTGCACTTCATATGTGATGATGCGGGGGCTGGCAGAATACCTACGTGAACACAGCAGCTTATCGGTGCTGTTGCAGGGGGAAATGGGCAAGGGCAAACTGTTACAGAAGTTTACCGAAGAGAGCCACTCGGTATTGGTGGCAACCTCCAGTTTTTGGGAGGGGGTGGACGTGCGTGGTGATGCGCTGTCATTGGTGATCATCGACAAACTGCCGTTTGCTTCACCGGACGAACCGTTGTTGAAAGCCCGGATTGAAGATTGCCGTTTGAAAGGCGGCGACCCGTTCAATCAGGTACAGTTGCCGACAGCAGTGATCAGTTTAAAGCAAGGTGTCGGGCGCTTAATTCGTGATGTCACTGACCGAGGTGCGGTGATTATTTGTGATTCACGTTTAGTGATGCGTCCGTATGGCGCGACGTTTTTAAAGAGCTTGCCGAATGCCACACGCACTCGAGATCTGAATCGAGTGATTACATTTTTACAGCAAGCTCAAATTATAGACAAACATCAACAGACCCTAGAGTAGCAAAAAATGATAAAAACAACGTTATTGGCATTAGACACGGCGACCGAAGCCTGTTCGGTGGCGTTATTGCATAATGGAGAAATATTAGCAAAAGACGAACTGAGCCCAAAAGCGCACACGCGGCGGATTTTACCGATGATTGACGAAGTGTTGGCGCAAGCGGGGATCAGCCTGAAACAGGTTGATGCGCTGGTGTTCGGGCGTGGGCCGGGTAGTTTTACCGGGGTGCGGATCGGCTGTGGAATTGTGCAGGGGCTGGCGCTGGGAGCTGATTTGCCGGTGATTGCGGTGTCGAATTTGACCGCCATGGCGCAGCAGGCTTATCAAACACTGGGGGCAACCAGCGTATTGGCGGCGATTGATGCCCGTATGAACGAAGTCTATTTTTCCGCCTTGCGTTATCAGCCACAGCTGCTTGATGGCAATGAATATGCTGACTGGCAACATTTGATTACAGAACAAGTCTTGCCGCCGGAAGCGGTGTTGCAGCAGTTACAGCAACGGCAACAAACTGAAATATTCCAAGCGCAGCAAAGTGCGGTCTGTGTCGGCAGCGGCTGGGGGGCGTATGCGCAATTTGAGCAATCTCACATTTTGTTAAAAAAATGTGAGATTTTATTGCCATCAGCCCACTATATGCTACCGTTGGCACAATTAAATTGGCAGCAGCAACGTTATAATAATGCACTGGAGATTGAACCGGTCTATTTACGTAATCAAGTCACCTGGAAAAAGCTGCCTGGTCGAGAATAGTCTGCTATTCAATTTAGCTAGCCTAGCTTAGGAGGCAAATGATGAAAATATTGAAATGGATTGTGCCGGGATTTGCAAGTGCGGTGCTGGCATCTTGTCAGCTTGCACCACAGGGCTTGGAACGTGACAATACGATAATCAGTTATAAGGCGCTGCAAACTGCAGATTTTGTCTGCAATTGTGAGCAAGTGCGGTTGGGCGGCAAAGTGATTCGGGCGACCGCACTGGCGCAACAAACTGAGATTGAAGTGCTGAGTATGGCGGTTGACCGTTTTACGGCGAAGCCGATCCTAGCTTCGCAAAGTGACGGACGTTTTATCGCCGTACTTAACGGCTTTGTCGATCCGCTCAGCCTACAAGATCAGTATATTACTGTAAAAGGAGTTTTGAGCGGTAGGCAGGACGGCAAAATTGATCAGGCGCAGTATGCTTATCCAAAAATCAAAGTAGAGGACTACTACATTTGGCAGCAAGTGATTGAATATTATTATGACGAAGACGAGTGGGCGGATTATTGGGAAGGGCGGCGCTACGGGCGATTTTTCGGTCCGATACCGACCCGCTATCCGCGTCCGGCATTAAGATGAATTGACAAAACTAATAAAACTAACAAAAATAACAAAAACACCAATAGAGAAATAATAAAGGAATCCCATGGAAAAAATTTGGTTCGATAATTACCCGGAAGGGGCTGAGCGTGTGATTAAAACCGATAAATACCGCTCTTTGCTGGAAATGTTTGAAAAAGCGGTGCGTGAACGCCCGGATCAAGCCGCCTACATCAATATGGGTAAGACGCTGACAATGCGTAAATTGGAGGAGCGCAGTCGAGCGTTTGCCGCCTATCTGCAAAATGTATTAAAACTGAAAAAAAGCGATCGAGTAGCGTTGATGATGCCGAACCTGTTGCAATACCCGATTGCGCTGTTCGGTGTGCTGCGTGCCGGCATGATTGTGGTCAATGTCAATCCGCTCTACACCCCGCGTGAATTGGAACACCAACTGCAAGATAGTGGCGCCGTGGCGATTGTGGTGGTGTCCAATTTTGCAGCAACGCTCGAAAGTATTGTTAATGAAACCGATGTCAAACACGTGATTTTGACCCGTATGGGCGATCAATTGTCGTTCGGCAAACGCAATTTAGTCAATTTTATCGTGAAATACGTCAAAAAACTGGTGCCTAAATATAAACTGCCCGGTGCGGTGACATTTCGTGAAGTATTGAGCATCGGCAAAATGCGCCAATATGTGAAGCCGCAAGTGGCTCCGGATGATCTGGCCTTTTTACAGTACACCGGCGGAACCACCGGCGTGGCAAAAGGGGCGATGCTGAGTCATAAAAATATCCTGACCAATATTTTCCAAGCGAAATGGATTGCTAATGATTTTGTTAAAGACTCACCGGTACGCGAAGCGATTATTGCGTTGCCGCTTTATCACGCATTTGCTTTGATTATGAATGGGTTGCTGTTTATCGAATTAGGACTGACCGGCGTGCTGATCACCAATCCGCGCGATATCAATGGTTTTGTCAAAGAGTTGAAACGCCATCCGTATGTGGCGTTGACAGGGGTGAATACGTTGTTCAACGCATTGTTGAATAATGAAAATTTTAGAGAGTTGGATTTTTCTGCGCTGAAATTATCGGTTGCCGGCGGAATGTCGGTTAATCAAGCGGTGGCAGAACGTTGGCATGCGCTGACCGGCAACAATATTATTGAAGGCTACGGCATGACCGAATGTTCGCCGCTAGTTGCTGCTTGTCCGCCACAATCGACCGAGCACAATGGCAATATCGGGGTGCCGATTCCGAATACCGACATCAAAATTATCAAAGAAGACGGCACAGAAGCACAACTGGGTGAACGCGGTGAGCTGTGGGTCAAAGGTGATCAAGTGATGCAAGGTTACTGGCAACGTCCGGAAGCGACTGCTGAAGTGTTGCAAGACGGCTGGCTGGCAACGGGTGATATCGTGGTGATGGGCGCAGACAAAAATTTAAAAATTGTTGATCGCAAAAAAGACATGATCATTGTCTCCGGCTTCAATGTGTACCCGAATGAAATTGAAGATGTGGTGATGTTGAATTACAAAGTGTTAGAAGTGGTGGCTATTGGTGTGCCGGACGTCAAGACCGGTGAGGCAGTGAAAGTGTTTGTGGTCAAACGTGATGAAACCTTGACTTCTGACGAGATCCGCAAGCATTGCCGTGAATATTTGACCGGTTATAAATTACCGCGCGAAATTGAATTCAGAGATGAATTGCCGAAAAGCAACATCGGCAAAATTTTACGCCGAGTGGTTCGAGATGAAGAACTGGCGAAACGCACTGCAAAGCAGTAAAAATAATAAAAGCAGTAGAGAATGAATCATATGCAACAACAAAATGGGCAAGTGCGCTCAGTGCTTAATTATCAATGGGTAGACAGTGCTGAGTTATTGCAAACCGTGTGTGACAACGCAAGAAAAAAAGCGGTGGTGGCGTTGGATACCGAGTTTATCCGTACCCGCACGTTTTATCCGAAATTGGGCTTGATACAACTTTATGACGGCGAAAGGTTGAGTTTGATTGATCCGCTTTCACTGCCGGATCTTGCGCCGTTTAGAGAATTGTTGGCAGATCAAGCCGTCACCAAAGTGTTACATTCGTGCAGTGAAGATTTAGAAGTTTTTCAATATTATTTCAAACAGTTACCACAGCCGATGCTGGATACCCAGATCATTGCCGATTTTCTTGGTTTTTCCACTTCCAGCGGCTTTGCCAAATTGGTGCAGCACTTTTTTGATCTGGAGTTGGATAAAGGCGCTTCGCGTACCGACTGGTTGGCGCGTCCGTTATCGGCACAGCAATTGCAATATGCGGCAGCCGATGTCTGGTATCTGTTGCCGTTGTTTGAAAAAATGCAACCGTTGTTGGCGCAAACCGAGTGGCAAAGTGCGGTTGCGGAAGAGTGTGAATTTTTGCTCAAGCGGGCGCAGCAACCGAATGATCCGGAAAATGCCTATCTGAAAATCGGCAACGCTTGGCGTTTGCACGGTGAACGTTTATTAAGCCTGAAATGGCTGGCAAAATGGCGCATGAGAATGGCGATAGAACGGGATTTGGCACTGAATTTTGTGGTGAAAGAGCAGGCGCTGTACCAGGCGGCTGAATCGCAGGTCAAGCATACTGCAGAATTCCTTGATCTGGGATTTCACCCGAATGAGATTCGTCGGCACGGTAAAAAAATTCTGCAAATTATTGCTTTGGCGCAAAAAGTCGAAGCTGATCAATATCCGCCGGCAATTGAACAAATTGCAACCTTACCACGTTATAAAAGCACGTTGCGAGCATTGCAACATAAAGCGAGCGAGATCTGCCCAGCAGAGTTGAGCAAAGAGCAGCTTGCAAGTCGAAAGTTGTTACATCAATTGATTAAATGGGTCTGGACTGAGCAATCTAATCCGGAAAAATTACCCCGTTTACTACAAGGCTGGCGCAAACCTTATGGACAGCAATTGCTATCATTGCTGCCAACCGAAACCAGCCGCTAGAAAAAGGTCGGACAATATCCTGTCCGACCAATACTTTTTACAGCACAGCTAATGCGGCTTCATAATTGGGTTCTTGTTTAATTTCCGCTACCAATTCACTGTGTAGAACCGTATTGGCTTCATCTAGCACAATCACTGCTCTGGCGGTTAAACCACTCAACGGACCGCTGACAATGGCTACACCAACGGCCTCGGCAAAAGTGCGGTTTCTGAAACTGGATAATGAGACCACATTTTCCAACCCTTCTGCACCACAGAAGCGGGCTTGGGCGAAAGGCAAATCGGCAGAAATGCACAACACCACAGTGTTGTCTAAACCGGAAGCCTGTTGATTAAATTTTCTGACTGAAGTGGCACAAACGCCGGTGTCGATGCTTGGGAAAATATTCAAAATTTTACGTTTGCCGTTGTAATGGCTCAGCGCCACTTCGCTTAAATCGGTCGCCGTTAAGCTGAAATCGGCAACATGTGTTGTGACGGATGGAAATTGACCTTTCACTTCGATTGGATTGCCACCTAAATTGACTGTTGTCATGCTGTTCTCCTTTGGGTATTTAAGGGTTAACTTACGGGTTTTGATAAAGTGCGTTGAACACGCCTTTTTCAAAGTTCACCAACGGACTGCGCTTGGTTCGGCTCTCTAAGTCGCCGGTTGAATAGCCGTTGATAAATTGGACAAAAGCGATACGTTCGCCTTTGGCATTTTGCATGAATCCGGCAAGATTATAAACCCCTTTTAATGCCCCGGTTTTGGCAATCAGGTTTTTTGCCAGCGGAGCTTCGCCCATCGATCCGCGTCCGCTCAGCGTGCCGTCTTGCCCGGCGATCGGAAAGGTATCCAACAAGTCAAGTGTATCTTCATGGCGGCTAATATAATCCAGCGCTTGCAACAGTGCCGCGGGGCTAATCAGATTTTGGCGTGACAAACCGGAACCGTCAGCGATTTGGCTGTTGCCGAAATCGATTTCCGCCTGCTTGCTGAGAATTTGCCGCATTGCCAGTGCACTTTGCTGGAAGGAAACCGGTTTTTGGTAATATTGATACCCGATCCGACGAAACAGGCTATCCGCAATTTGATTATCGGATTTTTTCATCATCTGTTTCAATAAATCCGGCAGCGGTTTGGAATAGTGGCTGGCAAGAATCGTGCCGTTAGTTGGTTGCAGCGCCAAGCGGATTTGACCGTTGACATTAATCTTTAATTTTTGTAGTTGATTCATCACAATGGCGATCGCATAGGCGTCGGTATCCTGCACGGCAAAACTGAGGCCAAAAGGGTTACTTTGCCGTGCAATACAGCCTTTTAAGGTGTAGCGATTATTGTCATTGACCACAACATCAAAAGCGCAATTTGCCGCTTCTTGTGCTGATACGATCCGCACTTGACTGAAAACCTGCACCGGAAAATGCGACGGCACGCTGGCTTGCACCAGTTCGCCGATCGCTCCGCTGGCATTTAGCTCCACTGAAAAACAGTTGCCGTCAATGCTGGCAGCGGAAGGTGGTGCATTAAAACACATGGTCAAATCGTTCCAGATCCAGCCCAAACCGCGGTCGTGACTGTTAAAGATGCTGGTGTCCAACACAATATTGCCGTTGATGGTATCAATGCCTTGCTGTTTCAGTTGTGCCAGAAGTTGATAAAGCTGACCACTGCGTAAGGTTGGGTCACCGCTGAAGCGAATACTTAAATCGCCTTGCAGGATTTTGTTGCTAATTTTGGCGCTGCTGACCAAATCGGTGGCAAATTGAAATTGATCACCCAGCGTTAATTTGGCAGCAAGTGCGGTAAACACTTTTTGCGTACTGGCGGGCAACATCAAGATCTGCTGATTGTAGTCAGCAATGGTTTGCTGCCGGTTCAAATTTTCCGCCGCAAAACCGACGCTGGCACCGGTCGGCAAGTAGGAAATATAGTCGTTAAGATTGACATTGGCTTGGGCAGGTGCGGCATTTAACAAAGCCAGTCCAAGTAGTGAAAACGCAATATTTTTGAATACAGTCGATTGAAGTTGGAATCGTTTCATAGTTTGAGTAGTGACGGATGTTGAGCGTTATTTTTGGGGTTGCCTTTTTTTATAAGACGTCCATAATAGTGCCATCAGCCAACGAGGTAAATGATTATTTCACGGCAAATTGTCATACAGTGTAAATCGTGCTGAAAGGCATTTAACAAGCCATTTTAAAAGACATGGCGAACAAGCAAATCACTACAGCATACAAACTATGTTGTCAGATTATTGACAAAGATATTTGATGAGGCAATGTAGGGGCGGATTATATATCCGCCCGAACCGCACTTTGCATTTTTCCTTTATTAATTAAGTGCTTATGCCGCACTTCGCAAACGGGCGGATATATAATCCGCCCCTACTTTTACAATAAATATTGTGTGTTTTCACCTTTGTCAGCAGTCTAAAATCCGGCAATATAACGGATTTTTAAACTTATCAACCGAACAGAACTTAGGCTTTATTTTCCGGATTCTGGTCATCGTCACTGTCAGAGATGA
>NZ_VDHB01000100.1:0-13612 GCF_006227735.1 Testudinibacter sp. 'clade 2' | reverse complement strand
AAAGATCAACAGCCCCTAATGCGATTAACAGTAGCAATAAATGACAGTGACACTGCGCTTATAAACTCTCACCTAAATGAATTTTAAAGCCGGTATCAATAATTTCCTGCGCAATGGCGATGCCGTTTAGGCGGTCGATGATTTCTTGGGCGGCAATTTTGCCGATTTCAAAGCGAGGGGTAATGATTGAGGCGAGCTGTGGCGTCATCGCTTGCCCGACGTTGTGACCGTGAAAACCGGCGATGGCGATGCGTTGTGAGATCGGAATACCTTGTCGTTGGCACTCGAACACCGCACCGATTGCCAAGTCGTCATTGGTGCATAAAATACCGTCAGTATTTGGGCGCTGAGCGATAATTTGCCGCAACTGCTGTGCGCCTAAACTGAAGGATGATGCTTGTTCGGTCAGCAGCTTATAGGGCTGCAATTGGTGTTGTAGCATCGCTTTTTCATAACCCTCAATCTTTTGCAGAGTACGCTGATCCATCCGTGCGGCAAAATAGACAATATTTTTGCGCCCTTGCTGAATCATAGCTTCGGTCATCTGCTGTGATGCCAAGCGATTATCAAAGCCGACGGCTTGTGCCACTGGCTTGCTGTGCTTCAGATCCATGATTTCAATAATCGGAATATTGGCGACTTGCAGCATTTTCAGTGCCTGTTTGCTGTGCACGTTTTCTGACAGAATCAGAGCATCAACATTATACGAGAGTAGCGAACGAATCCGTTGCTCTTCAATTTCCGGCGAGTAACCAAAATGTGCCAGCATTGTTTGGTAGCCCGACAGCTCGGTCACTGATTCAATGCCTTTGATCACATCGGCAAACACCTGGTTGGTCAGCGATGGCACTAACACACCGATGGCATGACTTTTGGCGCTCGACATAATGCGTGAGGCAACATTGGGAATATAGCCGAACTGTTCGATTGCAGCTGCGATTTTTTCTCGCGTGGCAGGTGCGACGGTTTTAGGATCGCGCAGATAGCGGCTCACGGTCATTTTGGTGATGCCGAGATGGTTGGCGATGTCTTGCAGAACCGGTCGTTTATGTTGCATAGCTTTCCATATGGCTGACCGCACTTTGCTGATTGAGCAGTAGCAAAGTGCGTTGCAGGTTTACACTTTAAAGCAGGCGACCAAATGCTGTGGTTCGCCGAGTAATAACGGCTTATCCAACGTGCAGTGGCTGTCGGCAATCGGGCAGCGGGTGCGGAACACGCAGCCGGACGGCGGATTAATCGGCGAAGGCAAGTCGCCTTCCAACAGCTGAATCTGCTTATTGCGTTCCAGCTTCGGATCGGGAATCGGCACCGCAGACATCAATGCTTTGGTATAAGGGTGTTTGGTGTGTTGGAAAACCGAACGATAGTCACCCAGCTCCACCGCATTGCCCAAATACATCACCAACACGCGATCGGAAATATGCTTGATCACCGACAGATCGTGGGCGATAAAAATCAGAGAAAGCCCCATCTCTTGCTGCAACGATTTCAGCAGATTGACGACCTGTGCTTGGATTGAAACGTCCAATGCCGACACGGGTTCGTCACAGATGATCAGTTTTGGTTCGATAATCAGGGCACGGGCAATACCAATCCGCTGGCATTGCCCGCCGGAAAATTCGTGCGGATAGCGATTGATCAGATTTGGCAACAACCCGACCTTCGCCATCATATTCTGCACCCGTAGCTTAATTTCTTGGCGCTTCAAGTGCGGTTGATAAACCTTTAACGGCTCGGCAATAATATCGCCGATGGTCATACGCGGGTCAAGCGATGCCAACGGATCCTGAAAAATCATCTGAATATCGTTGCGCAATGCTTTCCATTGTTTGCTGTTTTGACTGCTTAAATCTTTCCCCAGCCATAGCATTTTGCCGCCGGCGGATTTCACCAAGCCGATAATAGCACGAGCCAAGGTGGACTTGCCACAACCGGATTCGCCGACCACGCCCAGTGTTTCGCCCTGATAGAGTTTGAACGACACCTGATTCACGGCTTTCAGCGTTTGTGCTTTGCTGAAAAGCGCACTTTTGTCTTTTTTAATTTTGAAGTGCACGCTTAAATTATCCACTTCGAGCAATAAATTGTTGTTATTTTTACGTTGCATCGGTTACTCCTACGACATTTCCGCAATCGGAATAAAACAAGCCCGCAGGCGATTGCCGTCAAAGCGGCGTAATGGTGGTGCCTGCACACATTGTGCAGTAGCATGCCGACAGCGTGGCTGAAACGGGCAGCCTTGCGGCAGATTCAATAGATTTGGCGGATTGCCGGGAATCGTAATCAAGGTATTCGACTCTTCATTGAGTTTGGGCACGGCATTGATCAACCCGATGGAGTACGGATGGGTTGGTTGGTAGAAAATTTGTTCGGCAGAACCATATTCCATGGTGCGTCCGGCATACATCACCAACACATTGTCACAAATTCCGGCAACCACCCCAAATCGTGAGTGATCATGATAATTGCGGTGTTGAACTCCTGTTTCAGATCGTTCAGCAGTGACATAATTTGTGCCTGCACAGTTACATCAAGTGCGGTGGTCGGTTCATCGGCAATCAACAGTTTTGGACGGCACAACAGCGCCATCGCGATCATCACCCGTTGCCGCATGCCGCCGGAAAATTCGTGTGGATACATCTCCATGCGTTTTTTGGCTTCCGGCATTTTCACCGCGTCCAACATCGCCAGCGATTCAAGATAAGCTGTTTTGCGATCAAGCCCTTTATGCAGCATCAGCACTTCCATCAACTGCTCTTTGACTTTCATATAAGGATTGAGTGAGGTCATCGGATCTTGGAAAATCATCGCAATCTGCTCGGCACGCAGCCGATTCAGCGCTTTTTTCGGCAGATTCAGAATCTCTTCGCCGTTGAATTTGGCAGAACCTTCAACTCGCCCGTTGTCAGCCAGCAGCCCCATTAACGCAAAAGCCGTTTGTGACTTGCCGGAGCCGGATTCGCCGACAATCCCCAGCGTTTGCCCGGCTTGCAGCGCAAAGGTTAAATTGTTGACCGCAGTGACATCGCCGTCATGGGTTTTGAAAATGACACGCAGATCGTTGACATCAAGTAATAAATTGGGTTTTGTCATCATCTTTCCTTAACGATCTTTCGGGTCGAGGGCATCACGTAGACCATCGCCGATAAAATTAAAACAGAACAAGGTTGTTACCAAAAATAGTGCCGGAAAAACCAGTAGCCACGGCATATATTCCATCGAACGTGCGCCGTCGTTGAGCAAGCCGCCCCAACTACTCAGCGGTTCTTGCGTGCCTAAGCCCAAAAAGCTGAGGAAAGATTCAAATAAAATCATGCCGGGCACCAACAGTGAAGCATACACCACCACCACGCCCAACACATTGGGCACGATGTGGCGCCAGATAATCTGACGGGTCGGCACGCCACAGACAATGGCCGCCTCGACAAATTCTTTGCGTTTCAAGCTTAAGGTTTGCCCACGCACGATCCGCGCCATGTCCAGCCACGACACCATGCCGATGGCAACGAAGATCAACAGAATATTCTGCCCGAAAAAGGTGACCAGCAGGATCACAAAGAACATAAACGGAAAAGAGTTAAGAATTTCTAAAATCCGCATCATCACCGCATCGGTTTTGCCGCCGACATAGCCCGATGTAGCGCCGTACAGTGTGCCGACCAACACCGCGATCAACGCCCCGGCAACGCCGACCAGAAGTGAAATTCGTCCGCCGATGGCAACCCGTACCAATAAATCACGCCCAGAAGAGTCTGTGCCAAAATAGTGCATACTTTCAATATCCGGTGGCGCGGACATCATATTCCAATCAGTTTCGTCAAACGGAAATGGCATTAGCATCGGCGCAAAAATCACAAATAAGGTGATCAGCGACAAAATAAACAGGCTGACTAATGCAGCTCGATTATGGAAGAAACGGCGTTTGGCGTCTTGCCATAAGCTACGCCCTTCCACTTCTTGTTGTTGTGCCAAATTATTGGCGAGTTTTTCGACCATTTCGGTGTTTTGTTGTTTAATTAACATAGTACAGCGTTCCCTTAATAGCGAATTTTCGGATCGATTACGGCATATAAAATATCCACAACCGCATTAAAGGTGATGGTCAAGGCACCAACCAGAATGGTCAGGCTGAGCACCAAGGAGTAGTCACGATTCAGCGCACCGTTGACAAACAGTTGCCCGATGCCCGGCAAGCCGAAGATGCTTTCGATCACCATTGAACCGGTGATGATTCCGACAAATGCCGGCCCCATATAGGAGATCACCGGCAGCAGCGCCGGACGCAGTGCATGCTTAAGAATAATCCGATGTGGCGGCAAGCCTTTGGCTTTAGCGGTGCGGATAAAATTAGAGTGCAACACTTCAATCATCGAGCCGCGCGTGATCCGCGCAATGCTGGCAATGTAAGAGAGTGAAAGTGCGGTCATCGGCATCAGCATATTGATCAGCATACCGCCGTTCCAGCCGCCGCCCGGCAGCCATTTCAGGGTGATGGAAAAGATCAGCACCAACAGCGGCGCCACCACGAAACTGGGGATCACCACCCCGGTCATGGCAAAGGTCATTATCAGGTAATCGATCCATTTGTTTTGCCTAATGGCGGCAATAGTGCCGGCAGTGATGCCCAATGTCAGGGCAATCAAAAAAGCGGAAAAGCCCAGTTTCAACGAAACCGGAAATGCCTGTGCCACCAATTGATTGACGGTGAAGTCTTTATATTTGAACGAGGGGCCAAAATCGCCGTGCGCTAAATTTTTTAGATAGATAAAATATTGGGTGTGAATAGGCTCGTTCAAATGGTATTTGGCTTCAATATTCGCCATCACTTCTGGCGGATAATTTTTTTCACTGGAAAACGGGCTGCCCGGTGCCAGCCGCATCATAAAGAAAGAGAGCGTGATCAACACAAATAGTGTCGGAATCGCCTGTAAAATTCGGCGAAAAATTAATGTCAGCATAATGAATAATCTAAAATTTCGTTAGGTAAAAAGTGCGGTAGGCATTTTACCGCACTTTTGCTATGTCATCTAATCGTATAATCTGAATAGCACCGCTCAAGAGTTGGCTTAGCGGTGCAAATGATTAATGTTTGATCAGATAAATGTCTTTGAAATAATAGTTTGATGCAGGATGTTTAGCTGCAAAACCTTTCACATAAGATTTGATCAAGCGTGGTTGTACATATTGGTAAACCGGTACGCTAGGAACATCTTGAATAAAGAGTTGTTCAGCTTTAGCATAGGCTTCTTGACGTTGTTCTTCACTGTCAGAGGTTTGAGCTTGTTTGACTGCTGCATCATAGTCCGCACTCTTATAGAATGCAGTATTATTACTACTGTTAGACAAGAAGTAATTCAAGAAAGTAGTCGCTTCGTTATAGTCTGCGCACCAACCGGCACGGGCAACATCATAAGCGCCGTTGTGGCGTGAATCTAAATAGGTTTTCCACTCTTGGTTTTCCATTTTTACATTCACCGCGCCGCCTAAATTCTGCTTCCAGATCGAGGAGGCAGCAATTGCTATTTTTTTGTGATTTTCAGAAGTGTTATATAAAATATTAAAATCTAATGGTTTTTGTTTAGTGAAGCCTGCTTCGGCTAATAGTTTTACTGCCTCTTCATTACGTTTAGCCTGCGGCCATTCAATCCATTCAGGATTTGTGAGTTTTTCTGCTCCATTAATGTAAGGAGGAGTGAAATGATACGCTGGAGATTGCCCCTGATTGAGAACTTTATCGGTGATGATATTACGATCCAATGCCAGACTCAGTGCTTGGCGAACACGCACATCATTAAATGGCGCTTTTGCGGTATTGATTTCATATACATAAGTACACAAAATTGGTGCAACAACCAGTTCGTTAGGCAGATCTTGTTTTAATTTGGCGAAAATTTCTGGTGGGATTTCTTTACCGCCAATATCAATTTCACCGGCACGGTAGCGATTGACTGCGGTATTGGCAGATTCGATTGGTAGCATTATGACTTTTTCCAATACCGTATTGGCATTATCCCAATAGTGTGGATTGCGAGACAGTTCAATTTTTTCATTAACGATTTGGCGATCGAGCTTGAAAGCCCCGTTACCGACTAAGTTCCCGTCTTTTGTCCAATCATCGCCGAATTTTTCAACAGTAGCTTTATGGACAGGATACATTACATAATGTTCAACTAGTTTATCAATATAAGGGATAGGTGCGTTTAAAGTTAGTTGTAAAGTATGGGCATCGAGTGCTTTAACACCTAATTCATTCGCTGCTTTTTTACCCGCGATAACATCAGCAGCATTTTCAAGTGCGGAGTATTCTAAATAAGTTGCATAAGGTGAAGCCGTTTTTGGATCAGCCAAACGTTGCCAAGCATACACAAAATCTTCTGCGGTCACCGGTTCGCCGTTTGACCATTTTGCATCGTCACGCAGATGGAAAGTCCAAGTTTTGAAATCGTCAGAGTGATCCCAAGATTTAGCAACGCCCGGTAAAATACGACCAGTTTCATCAGAAGTAACGAGCCCTTCGTAGAGTTGACGGGCAAGTTGTCCTTCTGGTTCACCTTCCATCTTTTGTGGATCCAGTGTTGCGACGTTGGCGCCATTGTTATAAACCAATTCTTGTTTTGCGGCCAATTCGGTTCCGGCAGGTACATTGGCAGCAAAAGCAGAGCTACCCGCCAGCAAAGCAACAGCAAGTGCGGTATGAAGTTGAGAGAGTTTGAATGTCATAGTCACGTACTCCTTATAGATGTTGTGTTTTGAATTTCTATTTCAAAAATTTGAATAGAAATTCATTCTTCCACAAAATTTTAGTTTGTAAATAAGCAGAATGTAAAATTACGAGAATTATCACGTTAAATAAACGTTAAAGCGGAAAGTTTGTTTTTTATTTAAACAAAATCGGGGATTCAACTAAAAAAATACCGCACTTTACCCCCGTTTTGATTAAGATAGAGTACAATGTTCCGCATTACAGCAGAGAATAAGCAGAGGAGAAATAGAGGATGAATGAGACAATTGATGCCACCGAGCAAGATTTCAACCGTGTCGTCACAGAGGTGATTCGTCTGACCCAATACAGCCACGGCGCTGGCTGCGGCTGTAAAATTTCGCCAAAAGTGTTGGATCAGATTTTGCATACCGAAATGGAAAAATTTCTCGATCCGCACTTGCTGGTCGGCAATGAGAGCCGAGATGATGCAGCGGTGTATGATATCGGCAACGACATCGGTATTATCAGCACCACCGATTTTTTTATGCCAATTGTGGATGATGCTTTTACTTTTGGGCGCATTGCTGCTACCAATGCCATCAGCGATATCTATGCGATGGGCGGCAAACCGATTATGGCGATTGCAATTTTGGGTTTTCCGATCAGCAAACTGCCACCGGACGTAGCAAGACGCATTGTTGATGGCGGCCGCACGGCTTGCCAAGAAGCCGGGATTTCACTGGCGGGTGGGCATTCGATCGATGCGCCGGAGCCGATTTTCGGCTTGGCGGTCACCGGCATTGTCAACACTAAACGGCTGAAGCGCAATAATCAAGCGCAAGCCGATTGTGAACTGTATTTAACCAAACCGCTGGGAATCGGCATTCTAACCACTGCTGAGAAGAAAGGCAAATTAAAGCCTGAACACGAGCAGTTGGCGGCAGAAGTGATGTGCCAATTGAACCGTATTGGGGCTGAATTTTCCGAAATTGACGGCATTACCGCCATGACCGATGTCACCGGTTTTGGGCTGTTAGGGCATTTGTCGGAAATTTGTCAAGGTTCGAATTTGGCAGCCGAAGTGGAATTTGACAAGGTGCGCTTACTGGACGGTGTGGCGTACTATATTGAAAAAGGCTGTATTCCGGGTGGTAACAAACGCAATTTTGACAGTTATGGTCATCTGGTGGCGCCAATGAGCGAGTTGCAACAAGCGGTGCTGTGCGATCCGCAAACTTCCGGCGGCTTGCTGATTGCGGTGAAACCACAAGCGGTTGCACAAGTGCAGGCATTGGCAGCGGAAAATGGGGTAGAGCTGTTTAAAATCGGGCAGTTGCGCCAGCGAGAAAGCGCCACCGCACCACTGATTCAAGTGATTTAAATCGGATTTTGCCAAAGGCGATCCAAAGTGCGGTGATGTACAACGCAGGTCAATAAATCACTAATTAATCAATAATAAAAAATATACAAGAGGAGTTTTTATGTCTGCTGTAACAACCTCTGCAATAACCAATGCGCAGAGTGGAATTTTGCCGGAACACTGCCGTTCCGGATTGTTTTTGGAACTGACTATCACGGATTTGGCAAAGGTCAAACAAGGCTGTGCCAGCTTTTTAACCCAACTGGAAGCCTTGCAGCAAAATTATCCCGACGCTAAATTGGGCGCGGTGATCGCATTTGGTGATCCGATCTGGAAACAACTTGCCGAACCGCAAAGTGCGGTCGCGCTGAAACCATTTGTTACCTTAGGCAAAGGCAACTTGAGTGCTCCGGCGACACAACGGGATATGCTGATTCACATTCAATCGCTACGAGTGGATGTCAGTTTTTCTGCCGGACAAATGGCAATGGCAGTGTTTGGTGAGGCGGTGCAGGTGGAAGAAGAGACGCATGGTTTCCGCTGGATAGAAGAACGTGATCTGACCGGTTTTATCGACGGCACTGAGAATCCGCAAGGCGCAGAGGCACGTGCGCAAGTGGCGCTGGTGGCTGACGGCATCGACCAAGGTGGCAGCTATGTATTGACCCAGCGCTATGAACACCAGCTAGATAAATGGCAAAAATTATCGGTTTCCAAACAAGAAAGTGTGTTTGGCAGAACCAAAGTGGAAAGTGAAGAACTGGAAGATGTGCCGGAAACTTCTCATGTCGGACGAGTCGATTTGAAAGAAAACGGTGTCGGTTTGAAATTGGTGCGCCAAAGCCTGCCATACGGCAAAGTCAGCGGTGCGCAAGGACTATATTTCATCAGCTATTGCGCCTGCTTGCACAATATTGAACAGCAGTTGTTAAGTATGTTCGGTGAACTGGACAACAAAACTGACCGCATGCTCGGCTTCACCCAAGCAGTCAGCGGCAGCTATTACTACGCCCCATCATTTTCACAATTGCAGACATTGTCAGCATAATTTATGCTTATCTGATGTGGTAAAGTGCGGTTTAAAAGTGCGGTTTAATTGATAAACCGCACTTTGCTCAGATTATTGACAAAGATATTTGATGAGGAAACGTAGGGGCGGATTATATATCTGCCCGTTTACGAAGTGCGGAGTAAGTACTTAATAAATAAAGGAAAAATGCAAAGTTCGGTTCGGGTGGATATATAATCCGCCCGAACTTTTACAATATTAATCGTGGATTTTAACCTTTGTCAGCAGTCTAGGAAAAGTGCGGTTTAAGTGACAAACCGCACTTTGTTATCTTCTGTTTTCTATTTTATGTCCAACGCCGGAAAAGCTTTAACCACTTCATCCACTGCCTTGACACGGATTAAGAAATCTTCCAGCAGATTCAGCGGCAATGCACTTGGGCCATCACATTTGGCTTGATCCGGATTCGGGTGCGATTCCAGAAACAGCCCGGCTAAGCCGGTTGCCATGCCTGCCAATGCCAAATCCAATACCTGGTTACGACGTCCACCGGAAGCTGCCGCGCCTGCTTCACGCTGTTGCAGCGAGTGAGTGACATCAAAAATTACCGGCATACCACCACTGATTTTTTTCATAATCCCGAAACCGAGCATATCCACAACCAAATTGTCATAACCAAAATTAACCCCACGTTCACATAAAATTAATTTATCGTTACCGGCTTCTTTAAATTTCTCGACAATATTGCCCATTTGATGAGGGCTTAAAAATTGTGGTTTTTTGATATTAATCACACGCCCGGTTTTCGCCATCGCCTCAACCAAATCGGTTTGACGTGCCAAAAACGCAGGCAATTGAATCACATCCACCACTTCCGCCACGGGCGCAGCCTGCCAAGGTTCATGTACATCGGTGATCACCGGCACACCAAACTCTTTTTTCATCTGGGCAAAAATTTTCATCCCTTCTTCCAACCCGACACCACGATAAGAATGAATCGAAGAGCGGTTTGCCTTATCGAAAGACGCTTTAAACACAAACGGAATATTGAGGTTGGACGTTACTGTGACATACTGTTCACAGGCTTTTAGTGTAGAATCAAGATCTTCAAGGACGTTGATGCCACCGAAAAGGGTGAAGGGGGAGGTGTTGGATACAGCGAAATTATCGAATTTTATCTTCATGGTGTCACTTACTTTTATTTATAAATTTGCTTTTAATAAATCTTCAACAGTATCTATGTCAATAGATCGATCTTCCGGCATGAGGTATGTTCCAATAGGCTCAATAAAAAATCGATGATGCTGGATTAAATCTTCAATTCGGTTTACATAGATTGCACCGTTATGTTTGACAACTCTGGGAAGAGATTGCCGCGGATATTCTAAATATTTAGCATTAGAAATAGGAGTATAACTAACTCCGTCCCATATTAACATTTTATATGGATGCTCTTCCATTTCTTTAACAGATACTACACACCCTAATCCTCTCTGGGTTATCTTATGTGTTTTTACTGCTGCCATAATATCTTCTGATGTTCTGAAAGGACTTGTAGGCTGCAACATGACGGATAAACCAGAAGTAATGTTTTTTGAACTAAAAACATGAAGCAGCGAATCAATAGATTTTGCACGATCAGTTGCAAGATGTTCTGGGCGTATAATAACTTCAGCCCCATATTTTTCTGCTTCTTTTGCAATACTTGTGCCATCAGTTGAAACGATAATTTGATTAAAATAGCTGCATTGCTGAGCTGAGATAATAGCTCGACCTATGAGGCTGATGCCTTTAACGAGCTGCAGATTTTTGTTCGGGATTCCTTTAGAGCCGGCTCTAGCTAAGATTATTGCTATTTTTTGCATAAGAAATGCTCCATTACACTACACTGAATTTAGTTGACTGATTTTAGTTAATTATAGGGTAGTCGTACATTATATAGCAAATTAATTCTACTATTGAGTTGGATTAGATGGGCATCATTGTAATTGAGCTGATAGTATTATAAGCTAAAAATATCTCTGTATTTAGCACTGATTATGAGTATACTATCTATTTACTTCAGATGGAGATTTATCTGACAAAGGGTGATAACGTTAATATAGAGGCAATAAAATGCGTGAACAGCTAATTATTATTGGGGCAGGTGGGTTTGCTAAGTCAGTCCTAGACTCGCTGGATTTAAACAGATATGATGTAGTTGGATTTGTCGATTCGTTTAAAGAAGTTGGAAGTACTTACCTTGGTTATACAATTTTAGAGAATAATGTTGAGCTATTAGAAAATAAAGAGAATTATAAATATTTCATAGCAATAGGCAATAATCGCTATCGCTATGATAAATATCAAACACTCAAAAAATATGGATTAGAAATGATAACTGTGGTTGATAATACCGCATTCGTAT
Organism: Testudinibacter sp. 'clade 2'; assembly: GCF_006227735.1. NCBI lineage: Bacteria > Pseudomonadati > Pseudomonadota > Gammaproteobacteria > Pasteurellales > Pasteurellaceae > Testudinibacter > Testudinibacter sp. 'clade 2'. The sequence goes on along the minus strand of NZ_VDHB01000100.1, from coordinate 2,130 downwards.
CTCGTATGGCTGAAATTGGAGAAGGGGTTTACATCGGTAAATTAGCAATTATCAATAGCTGCTCTATTATTGGTGATAATACTATTGTAAATACTAAAGCTTTGGTAGAGCATGGGAATTGTATTGGTAATCATTGTAATATTTCAACCAATGTCACTTTAAATGGAGATGTAAAGGTTGGTGATTTCAGCTTTATTGGCAGTAGTTGTGTAACAAATGGGCAAATAACTATTGGCAGTAATGTATTAATTGGCTCTGGCTCAGTTCTGATCAGAAATGTGCCTGATAATGTCGTTGTTGCAGGGGTTCCTGCGAAATATTTGAGAGATAATCATGAGTAAAGTTTATATTGTTGCTGAAATTGGGTGTAACCACAATGGAGATACACAGCGAGCAAAGTTGATGGTTGATGTTGCCAAGGAATGTGGTGTTGATGCGGTTAAATTCCAAACATTTAAAGCAGATCGCCTGATTTCTAGATTTGCGCCGAAAGCGGAATATCAGAAAAAAGTCACAGATGCAGATGAAAGTCAGCTCGATATGACTAAAAAATTAGAATTGAGCTATGAAGATTATGTAGCGTTGGAAATATATGCTACTTCTTTAGGATTAGATGTATTTTCAACGGCATTTGACATGGAGTCAATTGATTTTCTTGCTTCTAGAAAACAAAAAATATGGAAAATTCCATCAGGAGAGCTGACAAACCTTCCTTATTTAGAAAAAATAGCCAAACTTCCAGTTGAAGATAAAAAAATAGTCATTTCAACAGGAATGGGCGAGCTTGCTGAAATTCGAACCGCATTGGATATACTGACTCGCGGTGGAATGAAACCAAGTGCAATTACAGTCTTACATTGTAACACTGAGTATCCAACGCCATTAAAAGACGTCAATTTAAAGTCAATCCTCGGATTACAGAAAGAATTCCCAGAATTTGAAATTGGATTCTCAGATCATTCAGAAGGTTATTTTGTTGGGGTTGCCGCAGTTACATATGGTATTAATTTTATTGAAAAACATTTTACACTGGATAAAAACCTACCAGGGCCAGATCATAAAGCTTCAGTAACACCGGAAGAACTGACACAGTTATGTCGGGGAATTAGGATCGTAGAGCAATCCTTGGGCAGTCAAGAGAAGCTGGTAACAGATTCGGAAAGAAAAAATAAAATTGTCGCACGAAAATCTATTGTTGCCGATAAAGCAATTAAGAAAGGTGAAATTTTTACTGAGCAAAATCTGACAACAAAACGCCCAGGGAATGGCATTAGTCCACTGCACTGGTATTCACTGCTTGGCAAAGAAGCACAAAGTGACTTTCAAGAAGATGAACTTATTACTGATACACGATTTGATAATCAAGAAACGAACTAAATATGAAACGGATTGCTATTATTCCGGCTCGCTCCGGCTCTAAGGGATTACCTAATAAAAATGTATTACTTTTAGAAGGCAAACCCTTAATGGCGTATACAATCGAAGCTGCAATTGAATCAAAAGAGTTTGATAAAATTGTGGTTTCAACTGATTCAGAAGAATATCGGGATTTAATTTCAAATTATCCTATTGATGTCATTATTCGTGATAAATCAATTTCGGGTGATTCCTCTAGCTCTTTCGTTGTTATAAAAGATGCTTTAGAACGATATTCAGCAGAAGAATTTGATTGTTTTGTATTATTACAGCCTACATCTCCTTTACGAAATGCTCAGCATATAAACCAAGCAATAAAATTATTTGAAGATCAAATTGATCATTTTGATTTTCTGGTTTCTGTGGTTGAATCGGAAAAATCCTCGATATTAATAAGACCTATAGCTAATGATGGTAGCCTATCACATTTTGATACGGATTTTGCCAATTATACTAGACAGCAATATCGTGAATATTCACCGAATGGCGCTATATTCATAGCAAAACCTGATTGTTATCTAATTAAAAAGCATTTCTTTGGCGATAAATCTTTAGCTTATATTATGGATAAAAAAAGCTCATTAGACATTGATAATAGAGATGATTTTGAGTATTTATATTTTCTTTTGACATTAAAAAATAAAAGAAAAAACCTTGATCTTGCTATTCAGAAAAGAATAAATGAAAAATGCGTGAGTTTTTCTGCTCTTAAAG
>NZ_VDHB01000010.1:0-7702 GCF_006227735.1 Testudinibacter sp. 'clade 2' | reverse complement strand
TAGTAGACAAAATGGTTGCTAATTTTGAGATCTACCATGCCTAGTAGACAAAATGGTTGCTAATATTTAAATTTATTAATAATTAGCAACCTTTTTTATTTAAAAAATCTTTAATAAACATAATCTTATGATGTTTAGTTAGTCCATTATGAGCAGCCAGATTTCTCTTAAGTTCACTAAATAAACCCTCCAAACGATTAGTCGTTTTTTCAATATTTAATTCAGCGTATTTTCCAAAGGTAAATAAATGATCCATATTCCGTAGCAAGCTTGCATAAGCACTACGAACGCCACGATGCTTATAAGGATATTTACCTTTTTCATCAGGCTTATCAGAACGCTCATTTAAGAATGTTTTATGCTTAAGATACCAATGATACAGATTTATATAAAACTCATTCTTACGGCTTATTTTGAGTGTTTTAACAAGTATTTTTAACTCTTTTCCCGCTTCTGATTTTGGCTTTCGGGTTAATTTTCTGATGACAAGTGCAACTTGGTGAAATTGACACATCTGGATCGGCGTATTTAAAAGATCTTTCAATAAGCCTCGATTTCCATCGCAGGTAATAGATTGAATATAAAAATTTTTTCTCTTCAGACCAAATTTTAATGGGATCTAATTTTTTCTTGGAGATGAATGTTTTATTGCAGACATTACATTTATAACGCTGAATATTATTACGAACACCATATTTGCGAATATTTTGATTTTGGCAGAAAGGGCAATTTTTTATTCATATTTCAAAAAAGTAGGTTAAAGCCAATTACTATAAGGCTTTAGCCCACTTTTTAGCAACCATTTTGTCTACTATACCAAGCGACTTATTTATGGCGCTTCAAACTAGCCGCAATTACAGTACATCACGGCAATTTAAGTCGTCAAAAGACTGTTCCAAACGTTTGGACAAGGCTTCTTCTGATTTACGCAACCAAACACGCGGGTCATAGAATTTTTTGTTTGGTGAATCAGCGCCTTCCGGATTGCCCAGCTGACCTTGTAAATAAGCTTCGTTCGCTTTATAGAAGTTCAGAATACCTTCCCAAGCTGCCCATTGGGTATCGGTGTCGATGTTCATTTTGATCGCACCGTAGCTGATCGCTTCGCGGATTTCTGCAGTTGAAGAACCGGAACCACCATGGAACACGAAGTCCATTGATTTTGGTGGCAGATTACGCTCTTTAGAAACGAACTCTTGTGACGCCCCTAAAATAGACGGTTTTAACTTCACGTTACCTGGTTTGTACACACCGTGTACGTTACCAAATGCCGCAGCGATGGTGAAACGCGGGCTGACCGGATTCAATTGGTCATAAACATACAGCACGTCTTCCGGCTGAGTATACAATTTGGATTCATCAACACCGGAATTGTCTACGCCGTCTTCTTCACCGCCGGTGATACCGATTTCGATCTCAAGTGTCATACCCATTTTTGACATCCGCGCTAAGTATTCACGGCAAATCGCCATATTCTCTTCCATCGGCTCTTCAGAAAGGTCGATCATGTGTGAAGAAAACAGGGGTTTACCGGTTTCTGCAAAGTGTTTTTCACCGGCATCTAATAAACCGTCGATCCATGGTAACAATTTTTTAGCGGCATGGTCGGTATGTAAAATCACCGGCACCCCGTAATGTTCTGCCAGTTGATGTACGTGTTTTGCACCGGCTACCGCACCCAGCACGTCCGGACGAGAACCATCAGTTGGCTTGATGCCTTTACCCGCATAAAATTGAGCCCCACCGTTAGAAAACTGCACAATGACCGGTGCTTTAACCCGTGCCGCAGTTTCCAATACGGCATTCACTGAGTCAGTACCGACGCAGTTTACCGCAGGTAAAGCAAAGCCGTGTTGTTTAGCATAAGCAAAGACTTTTTGTACATCATCGCCGGTAACAACGCCCGGTTTTACAATATCTAATAATTTTGACATGGTAGATTTCCTATGTTTAAACGAGAGCTGTTACAACTCTCAAAGTTGATAAATCGGATTAACTCAAGTGCGGTTTATGCTTTGGCACGCTCTTCTAAAATCGCCACTGCCGGCAATACTTTGCCTTCAACGAACTCTAAGAATGCGCCACCGCCGGTTGAAATATAAGAGATTTTGTCAGCAATACCAAACAAATCGATTGCCGCTAAAGTGTCACCGCCGCCCGCAATCGAGAAAGCGTCACTGTCTGCAATTGCTTTTGCTACAATTTCAGTACCTTTACGGAAATTAGGGAATTCAAACACCCCGACCGGGCCATTCCACAGAATAGTTTTGGCACCACGGATGATTTCTGCCAGCACTTCTGCCGATTGATCACCCAGATCCAAAATTTGTTCGTTGTCTTGCACATCTGTTACCGCTTTTTCAATTGCCGGTGCAGTTTCAGAAAATTCAGTGGCAACACGTACATCGCTTGGCAATGGGATATCCGCAATTTGCATTAAACGCTGGGCTTCCGGAATCAAATCGGCTTCATACAGCGATTTTCCGACATTCAAGCCTTGCGCAGCAACAAAGGTATTGGAAATACCGCCACCCACAATCAGTTGGTCTGCAATTTTTGATAAAGAATCCAACACGGTTAATTTGGTCGATACTTTAGAACCACCAACGATAGCAACCATTGGGCGAGCCGGGCTTTTCAACGCTTTGCCCAAAGCATCTAATTCATTTGCCAACAACGGACCGGCACAGGCTACTGTGGCAAATTTTGCCACACCATGGGTCGAACCTTGTGCGCGGTGTGCAGTACCGAAAGCATCCATTACAAACACATCGCAAAGCGCAGCATATTTTTTGGTCAATTCGTCTTCGTTTTTCTTTTCGCCTTTATTAAAGCGTACATTCTCCAATACCACCAATTCATTTGGAGCAAGCTCTACCCCATCCAAATAATCTTTAACTAAGCGCACCGGCACGTCTAATGCTTTGTTCAAATAATCAACCACCGGCTGCAACGAATATTCCGGGTTATATTCGCCTTCCGTAGGACGACCGAAGTGGGAAGTAACCATCACTTTCGCACCTTGCTTCAGCGCCAGCTCAATCGTCGGGATCGATGCTTTGATACGTGCGTCGGAAGTCACTTTCCCGTCTTTCACAGGTACGTTTAAATCGGAACGAATAAGAACACGTTTACCCGCCAAATCCAAGTCGGTCATTTTAATTACTGACATAATAAGTCCTCTTATTTAATTGTGATTGATAATTTTACAGCGATTTCTGTGTACCGTAGCGGATTGATTATAGCAATTTAATCTAGCGCCACAATGTAAAATTTTAATGTTTGAAATTATTCCGTTTGAATGCTTTTGATTATACCGCCAAAACCATTTTCTAGCAGAAGCTATCTACTTTTTTGTCAATAACAGCGGTTATTTTTAACACTTTGAACACATTTCTTTTGCAATTCCGGCACTTTAAACCAGAATTTTTTAATTTTGCTAGAATCGGATTTTCGGGCAATTGATCACCTGCCATGCCAAATCATAGCAAATTTGCAGCTCATCACGTCCGGCACCCAAATATTTACCGCTTAACTGTGGGTTATTACGCCGCAACCAAGCAAATAAATCTGAACGTTTCAGATCATAATCCGGCAATTTCAAGCTCTGAAACAGTTCTTGCTGCTTGTCAAAATAGTCCTTGGGCTGACTAAACGCACAAGCGCCGTGTTTTTCCCATTCGCCCTGCAACAGCTGCAAACTCGGAGAGTGTGCCAGATATTTCTCCAACAGTGCCACTTCTAACGGCGGCAAATCACCTTGGCAAAAACGTGGATGATCACTCACCCGACGAGCAGTCGCACTCTGTGGCCACAAGCCGTGAATAACCCAGCCAAACTTCTGGGTTTCACCACATTGATAAGCTGCCGCTTTAGGAATCGCCCCGGCATTGCTGGCACGCAGATTCTGGCAATAACCCGGTGACCATGAAAGCACTAAAGTGTAGTAGCCGGTTTTTGCATTTTTATTCTGTCCGATGGAATCTCTTGCCATCGAAACATCATAATCGCTCTCCAACACAGCATCAATCGAGGCTTTTTGACGGTAGGAAAAATACAGCGCACTTAAAATCAAAGCAAAAAACAGAACAATAAACAGCGCCAGCTGCGAAATTTTAGATGAATTTAGTTGCATAACAGTTTTTTCAATAAAAATTTAAAGATTAACGTTGTTGGTTTTTTCGGCGACTTTGATTATAATCATCCGCTTTTTAAGCCAATACCGATATTAAAAATTTGAGACAATATTTATGGCGCTGCTGATCACCGAAAAATGCACCAACTGCGATATGTGCGAACCTGAATGCCCAAATCAGGCGATCAGCATGGGCGAAGAAATCTATGTGATTGACCCCGCCCTCTGCACCGAATGTGTCGGGCACTACGATATCCCGACCTGCCAAAAAGTCTGCCCGATTAATCATTGCATTATTACGGATCCAGACCATATCGAATCGGAAGACACACTCTGGGAGCGCTTTGCTCTGCTGCACCATTCAGATAAGCTTTAAGTTATCCCGTTAGCGGAAATACCAACGCGACAACAAAACGCCACAGTTAACTGCGACATTCAGACCGCTATTCAACGGATTTTCAAACGATAATACCACCGATTGCTCGATCAATGGATTGACTTGCGCCGGTATTGTTTCACTGAGAACAAACGCCACTTTATCGCTTAACACCACTTTATCCAACGGTTGCGCCTGTTTATTTGCCGTGACTGCAACCAATTGATACCCCGCGTTTTTCAACGCTTGCAACGCCATTTCAGTGCTGCTGCTTTCCAATGCATAAATATGCTCCATCGCCCCCTCCGCTACTCTGGCGGCAGCGGCAGAATACAACTTATCCGCACTTTCACAAACAATGCCCTTTACGCCATAGTACGCAGCGGTGCGGATCACACCGCCAACATTATAAGCATTATCAATGTCGTCGAGCAACAGCACACAATCTTGCAATTTGGCGGTTTTTAGATACGCTTCCAAATTCATCGGTGTTGCTTTTTTGACCAGCATACAAATTCCGCCATGATGTTCGCTACCGCTCACCAACGCCAATTCGGCATTGTCCACCACATGATACGCTTTTTTCGCTGTGGCTAAATAGCTGGTCAGCTTGCCGATGCGGTGGCTGGTTTCAATATTGGTCCACAAACGCACAATACTTTCCGGGCGCTGTCGGAACAGCGCCAAACAGGCGGCTTCACCATAGATTTTCATCTCTTCATTGCGGTTCTTGCGGATTTTTTCCGGTGCACGCGGTGACAACGGACCGGTTTTTTTCTCTCCAGCAACGTCACCTTTAATCATCACCTTAACGCTGCCTTCGCTATTTTTACCGGCTTTAGTCGCCTTCATTTCCCGTTCGCCCCAGACAAAGGCAGGTGTTGCGCTATCCTGACGCTCTCGATTGTCTCTGCTGCGGTTATCACGATCGCGGTTACGGTTATCACTGCTGCGGTTATCACGGCTACGATCATCACGCCCTCCTTCTCGGTTTTGACGTGGCGCTCTCCGTTCGCTACGCTCACCTTCTTTATCGTTGAATCGACGGCGATCCTCCGAAGTGCGGTTCTCAAAACGAGGTTTATCTGAAGTGCGTTTATCAAAAGTGCGGTTTTCTGAAAAACGTTTTTCCTGTCTGTCACCGCGTGGTTCGGCGCGTCCGCCGTCATTGCGAGAATTGCGCTGTGAGCTGCGCTCGCCACGCGGCTCTTTCGCCGAAAAACGGCTACCAGATTTAGGTTGTTGAAATGCAGGTTTGCGGTTGGATTTATCGTTCATGCAGGTGCCTATAGGTTGATGGCTGAAAAGAGTTTATATGCGCCAACATACAAACGTGATATGGTGCCGATTATAGCAAATTTTTATTCCAATTTAAGCAAACTTCTCGGCAAAACCCTGTTCAAACTGAATTAAGGCAGGTAAACTAAATCACTTTATTGTCTTTTTTGAATTTTGATACTTTTGATTATTAATTATTATTGTTTATGCCGAATACTAAATATCGTCAGTCGTTGCACCAGCTACAATCTCTGCCGTTTCTGCCACAAATGGCGGAAGGGGTAGAGTTTATTTACTCCACCGCAGACTATAAACAACACTTTATTCAGCTCATCCGGCAGGCAAAAACACGCATTTACATTACCGCACTTTACTGGCAAAACGATGAAGCCGGCCAAGAAATGCTGGCTGAATTATATCAAGCGAAACAACGTAATCCGCACTTGGACATCCAAGTTTTTGTTGATTTCCACCGGGCACAGCGTGGTTTAATCGGTGCTGAAATCCAACAAACCAACGCCGAATGGTACGCCGAACAACGCCAAAAATATGCGTTGGATCCACAAAACGACATCGCTTTCCACGGCGTGCCGATCAACACCCGCGAATTGTTCGGGGTGTTGCATATTAAAGGCTCAGTATTTGACGACACCATTCTCTACAGTGGCGCCAGTATTAATAATGTTTATTTGCATCAACAAGATAAATATCGTTATGACCGCTACCAAAAAATCCGTAACCGTGCGTTAGCCGACAGTTTTGTCGCATTTTTAAACGACTACCTGAACGATCAAAGTGCGGTTCAACGTTTAGATCAGCCGGTTCGTAAAGACAAAAGCATCCGCCCTGCAATTCGCCACTATCGGAAAAAACTCAGCCAACACAGCCAATATCACGTCAGTGAGACAGTCGAGTTTGATCCAAACCAACTACTGATTTCACCGATTTTCGGGCTATCCAACGGCAATCAATTGAATACCGTGATCGAGGCGTTATTCAGTGTAGTGCAGCAAAAACTGACCATCTGCACTCCCTATTTCAACTTTCCACGCAGCCTACGGTTGCAACTGGCACAGTTATTGAAAGAGGGTAAAGCAGTGGAAATTATTGTCGGCGACAAAACGGCCAACGACTTTTATGTTGCACCGGACAAACCGTTTAATATGTCGGCAGCATTGCCTTATTTGTATGAAATGAATTTGCGAAATTTCTGCAAAAAGCAGCAAAAAATGCTAAATAATGGTCAACTTACCGTGCGTTTATGGCAACACGGCGATAACTCCTACCATCTGAAAGGGGTATGGGTCGATGATCACTATATTTTGTTGACCGGTAACAACCTCAACCCACGTGCTTGGCGGTTGGACGCAGAAAATGCGCTGTTGATTCAAGATCCGCAGCAGCAATTGCAACCGCAGGTGCAACGTGAGCTGCAAACCATTCGCCAACATACTCAGCAGCTTCACCACTACCGTGCACTGGAAAAACTGCACAGCTATCCGCCGGAAGTCAAAAAACTACTGAACCGCTTCCGCCGTTTACAAGCCGATAAAATCGTGCGCTTAGTTCTGTAAAATCAGGATCAGGGTACGGTGAAACCACACGCAGATTATTACAAAGATATTTGATGAGGCAAAGTAGGGGAGGATTATATATCCGCTCGTTTGCGAAGTGCGGTATAAGCACTTAATAAATAAAGAAAAGATGCAAAGTGCGGTTCGGGGCGATATATAATCGCCCCTTACAGTTACAACATTAATCGGGTATTTTAACCTTTGTCAGCAGTCTAAACCATCAACAGACCCTAGGGCCTGTTGTTGTTTTGATTATATTATTTGAGCTAAACCTAATCTTTTTAGCTTAGCACGGCAAGGCCGTACTAGGTTACGCATAGATAAGCCGCTTTGCGGCTC
>NZ_VDHB01000001.1:0-28662 GCF_006227735.1 Testudinibacter sp. 'clade 2' | reverse complement strand
TAGGCTCTTCTGGTTTAGGCTCTTCTGGTTTAGGTTCTTCTGGTTTAGGTTCCTCAGATTTTGGTACTTCTGTGGTAGTATTTGATTTTTCTTCAGTAAAAGAAGACGAGGTTGACGAGCAGGCAGCGGTAAACAAGCTCAGTAAGCATACCATAGCAGTGGTTTTGTAGGTTATTTTCATAAGTTTTCCTTGAATTAGTTAATATTGTTGATATTAAAAACGAATTTCAGCGCCTAATAAAAATGTTCGTCCACGTGCTGAATTAGTAAACGAGTAAACGTAGTTGTCATCTCTATCGGTCCCCACTTGTGAGCCGGTTGAGTTGAGTGAATTTAATGCATCGACATAATTTTTATTTGATAGATTTTGCACCGAGGCTTTGAGTAGGACGTGCTTGTTGAGTCGATATGTGGCGTAAAGATCGATAATAATCGGAATTTTCGGCAGTGCTTGCGAATCATTGCCGTATTTATCTACTTCAAGCCCGTTTGGCACTTCGCGGCGTGACTTTCCGGTGTATTTAAAAATAGATCCGATGGTTAAATCACGCTCAAAAAACCGTCCGCCTAATGTCAGCGTAGCGTAGTCTTCCGGTAGATAGGTGATCGATGTTGTGCCGAATCCGGTACCGATTGAAGAGCTAACATCTAAAGGTAAAGTCGTTTTTTGTCGGCTATAGGATAAATTGGCAAAGAGTGTATCGGAATCATATTCTAAAGCAATTTCTATACCTTTGTGCTTAATAGGATTCAGTGCGTTAATATACATTTGTGCATGAAAATCTCCATATAAATCAGGGTGATTTAGGTCGGTGATTCGGGTACCGCTGCGAGTAATATAGAAACTTTGGCTATGAATATAGTTTTTTATATGATTAATATAGGCTGTCAATTTGAAACCTAAGAAATCATTATCTGTGAATATGTTTTCTTTTTCGGTATTAAAACCAATTTGATAGATCTTAGCTTGTTCCGGTTTTAAATAGGGATTCATTGAGCCGCTGCCTTCATTATTGAAGAAGACTTCTTGGGTATTCGGAATTCGAGTAGATTGGGAATAGCTGATAAACGGTTTGAACCACGGGTTTAAATCCCAGGATAGCATCACTGACGGCTGCAATGATTTGCTGTTTAATTTCATACTGGCGGCATTTTTTGGAAAACAACCCAAATCGGCAAAAGAATTATCGCTGCTGCCCAAAGCGTGGCAAGAACCTTTATGACCTCGGACCGTACCGTCAACATAGGTCAAGCCGGTATTTAATGTGAAATTCTGATAGGTTAATTCATTGATTAAATATAGGCTGTAGATAGTTTGTCTGCCGACAGGAGAAAAGGGCGTATAATCATAGTTGTCTTTATTGACACCTAAGGCTTTTTTAGCATAGGTGTTAGTCATAACACTACTGCCTAAGGTAAAACTCGAGGTGAAATCTTGCCAGTGCAATGTGGAAATATTGTTGATATCCAGATAGTAAGAACGGTTGCCTGTTTTCGCTTTATCCAGTTGCCAAATGTTGGCGTCATTATCATAAAGTTGGCGATTATCGGTATAAGCGCTCAACAAGGTAAAATCAATTAAAGGGCTAGCCGGGTCAAACTTATAGCGTAGATAATAATTACTGTTTTTTGTTTGGCGACCACCGACACTGTTTTGATAGCCACGGGCAGCCAGTTCAATTTTATGTAGCGCGGAAGGGGATAGTTCAAATTTCGCCAACCAAGAGCGGGGCGATTGATCCAGACGGCGAACATAGTCATTTTGAATCGAATGTGTGCCGTCACCGCGTTTATAATTAGCTTTTTCTTTGCCGCCGCTATAGGCTAACATTGCACCTATTGAACCGTTGTCGAAAGCAGCTCGTTTGCTAGCCACCGCCAACATAGCATTTTGCCCTAATCCGTTGGTGCCGTAATTATATTTTGACAGTAAACCAATGTTACTGTCGGCAAAAACAACATCATCGACTCCAATGGTACGTAGATTGGAGTGTCCGTTTAAAGCATTCACGCCTTGAGCACCTTGTGAGAATCCTCGAGTGACGCTGACACCGGTCAGAAAATTCGGATCAATCATAACGCCGAATTGGCTGCTGGGTCCATATCCTCCGTTTTCACTATGATATTTACTACTGGAATTAGATGAAGTACCGTAAAAAGTTTGAGGAACATCATCAACCATCGTGTTGACTCTGCCAAAACCGGTCATTCCCCGAATATTGACGCTAACCGTACCTTGTGTCGGGTTGATGTTGGTAAAGGTTCCCGGCAGTGCTCGCACTACACTGTCTAATGATTGCATTTTTCTATTTTCACCCACAGCGCTGACTGCGCCGGGAATACTAAACGTTTTTTGTGATGTAGTGCGCGGCGAACCTAATACTTTTAAGTCATCAAGTTGTAATTCATCTTGCGAACTTTGATCGGCATAGCCACCGATAGCGGGAAGAAGACCGCAGCAAACTAAAGCAATAAAACGGCTAATAATCGAATAATTCATTGTTTTTCCTTGTTATAAATAAGTGTATTGCTGGGTATAAGATGACTTTGGCTAGCAATGCGATCGATTTTGAGTAAAAATGTGTAGGCGGTAAGACTTCTGATCTGGCGACTTGCACCGCCATAACGACCGCTATGGCCCGAATGGGGTTCGATATTGAGTAAAATCGCGCTATCAGCCAGATTATACTGTCGGATTTTAGCGGCATATTTTAAGCTTTCCCAAAATGGAACCCGTTGATCTTGTTGGGCTGTCATAATCAAGATTGAAGGATACTGTTGAGGCTGAATATTTTCATAAGGTGAGTAGCTTTTAATATATTGATACTCTTCAGGTTGTGAAATGTCGCCCCATTCTGCAACTTCAGAATCTGTTTTGGTCGCTGGATTACCGAGGGCGGCTAACATATCCAAAAACGGCACTTGTAGCACCACGGCACGAAACAGCTGTGGCGCTTGATTGACGGCAGCAGCAACCAACAATCCACCGGCACTTTCTCCAAGGGCATAAGTGCGGTCAGGCGCTGCATAACCTTTTAATTGTAAGATTTGAGCAACATCAATAAAATCATGAATGCTGTTCAATTTGAATTGCCTGCTCCCTTGGGTGTGCCAAGCAAGCCCCAACTCACCACCGCCTCTGACATGCGCTATTGCATAAACAAAACCTCTGTCGAGTAAGCTGCGATAAGCCGTGCCGTATACCGGTTGCATACTGAATCCATAAGCACCATAGCCGGTTAATAACAGGGGATTTTTACCTTTCTTGAAGTGTGATTTTTTATAAATCAGCGTAACCGGTACAGATATTCCGTCACGCACCGGAATCAATAAATATTCAGTTTGGTAGTGCTGGGCTGCGGTATTATGGATGCCTGATTTAGGCATATCCAACCATTGTTGTTGGTACAGATCAAACTTCACAATACTTTGCGGTACGTTCAAAGCACTATAGCGTAGTGTTAAATGCGCTGAATCCTGCCCATCCCCATGTAGTATGCTCACTAAATAATTGGGATCCGGGAACGGGATTTTTTCTACCTTGCTATGGTGTGGTATCGACCAATAATATAGCTCAGGAACGCCGTGATTGCGCACTTTGACAATCACCCAGTGTTTTAACAAGGTAAAACTTTCGAGGGTACTGCCGTTATGCGGGGTATAAACAGTTTGCCACTTTGCTTGTTTGTCTTTGGCATAGAATAATTCAAATTCAGTATTATTATGGTTACTTTTAATGTAGAAGCCGTCATTATGATGATCCAAATAGTATTCATATCCTATCTTTTCAGGCACAAACAGTGTCATTTCAGGATTGGATTGCATTAGATCTAGAGTGTATATCTCTGATCCATCTTGTTTATTAAGATCTAAGATTAAATACTGACCAGAAGAAGAGAGTGATATCGACAGATGACCATTCGTTGAATTCTGCTGATAAATCAGATGGTCTTCACTTTGCGGTAAGCCGATAACATGCCGGTATAAACCGATAATGTTGCCGGTTTCAGAGGCTTGTTGTAAATAATAGAAAGTGCGATTATTTTTTCCCCAAACAATTTCTCCGCTAGTATTGCTCACTTCTAGCGTTGTTTCGGGAGTCATTGATTTATCTAAATGGATAAGTGAAATCTGATAATTTTCATTACCGATAATATCTTCTGCAATTAAAGCAAGTCGATTATCAGGCGAAATAACCGGAATATTAAGTTGATAATATGCATGGTTTTCAGCTTGTTGTGCACCATCAACAATTAAGTGCCAATGACTATGTTGAGTGGATTTTCGTTCAAAGACAGGATGGTAACCTTGGTTATATCGGCGATAATGATAGCCGTTATCTGACCAATATAATGCGGTTGGACGCTGCTGCGAACGGGAGGTGATTTCATTTGACAGTTGTTGTCTGAGAGTTTGCTCCGAGGCAAGGAAATTTTGTGTGTAGCGGTTTTCCTCTCGGATAATTTGCTCAATTTCATCTTGATAGCGATTATCCGCTAGCCAAGCATAGTGATCGTTGTGCTGAACATGATCAGGATTTGCTGCTTGCACTTTGGTCGGAATGAGCGGTTGGGCAATTGCGGCTGATGCAACATAACTGACCAGAATGCCTAAAATGATCCGAATAATATTCATCTTTATAGCACCCAAATATAATCGGCATCATTCATCTCAATATCGGATAGACTTTCAACCATTGCGATAACTTTATAATGACTTTCTAAATATTCTGCTAAATGTAGCGGAACCCCGATGGACTTTCTTATATGATGCAGCCCACCGATAAAAAGAATTGGTTTATTATTTTTAAGTAAGGTTTCAGCCATTCGGCGATCTTTGAATTGCTGGATCTCCACTAATCGATCAATTAACGGATCGCTATGATCTATTGCGTGAGATTCAACAATTAAGGTCCTAATCGCTTGTTTTACTTTTGTTGTTGTAGATTTCTCCCCCAGTAGCGGATAAGCGCCCTGCAATAAGATATTGATTTCTTCACGGCTTAAATTTGCACCGTAAATATTGATATTGGATCTGGACAAGTAAGTGATCAAAGTTCGGTATTGGGTCCAATCCCATTTTGAATCCCAATCCAGTTGAGCGGCAATTTCGTGATCCGATATCGCGGGTTGGCGACGAATGACGGTTTGAGCCCGGTTTAGATCGGTTTGTGCTGTAGAAGGAAACATTTCTAGAGCAATACTGTTGATCAAAGATCTCTCTTCCAGCATTGTTATTAGCCGTAGTTGGGCTTGGTGGTGTTTCTTTTCAGTATGTTTTTCACCGATCAAAATTATTTTACTTTCAGCCAGTTGATCAACTAAATCATCAATTTGGATATAGCGCTGTTGGCTGACATCAAAAACAGTTTTTTGTATGTCCTGCTGCGGTTTAATTTGTTGTTTGCTAGCTAAAGTGGTGCAGCCTATGCAGAGACAGAATAATAATCCTAATAAGAAGTGCTTGAGGAAAGCAGGTTTTTTATACATACAGACAAATTGTTTTAATTTATATTGATAATGATAATGATTGTTATTATAATGTCAGGCCTTATCCAAGTCAAGTAGGTTTTTTTATTTCTTTAGGAAAATAAATATGGAATATGATATCAGTCGCTTTTTTGCCCAATCTGAAGGGATGCCGTTTTCTTCACGAAAGGCAACAATGCCTTGGGCAGGAAGTGCGCCGATTGATCGTTCAATAATTCAGCAGCAGTGGAATGAATTACAGCAACTTGATACTGGATACCAAAAAACATTGTTATATCTGCATATTCCTTTTTGTGAAACACACTGTAAATTTTGTGGGTTTTATCAGAATCGATTTGAAATAAATGCAGCGCAAAATTACACCGAATTTTTATTAAAAGAGATTCAACAACATAGTCAGAATAAAATATATCAGCAGCATCCTATACAGGCGGTTTATTTTGGTGGAGGCACGCCAACCGCACTTTCGACTCATAATTTATCGATTATTTTACAGGCGTTAAAAAATTATTTTCCATTGGCAAGTGATTGTGAAATTACGATTGAGACTCGGGTTTCAGAAGAAAATAAAGAGAAATTGGCTGCTTGTTTTGCCGCCGGAGCGAATCGGATCTCTATCGGCGTGCAAACTTTTGACACAGATATTCGACGCAAGCTTGGGCGGCAATCAACACAGGATCAACTCCTTGAGTTTATTGATTATCTAATAAAACTTGATCAAGGAGCAATTGTCTGTGATCTACTGTTCGGTTTGCCAGGGCAAACCTCTGAGGTATTAGCAAAAGATTTAGAATGGATAGAATCTTTGCAAATGGATGGGGTTGATCTTTATGCTTTAAATGTTTTACCAAATACAATATTAGGCAAATCTGTGGAGGTACAGCGTATTTCAATTGCGACTTTTGAAGAGCGGCAGCAGTTATATCTACAAGGATTAAAACAATTAACTGAATATAATTGGCGGCAAATCAGTAATAGCCATTGGGCAAGGAATACGAGAGAACGTAATTTATATAATCTGTTAATTAAAGAGCATTCGAATTGTTTAGCATTTGGTTGTGCTGCTGGCGGAAATATCGGGCGTTGGAGTTTTATGCAACAACGAGAATTACCTAATTATTATCAACAGGTTACCCAAAATCAAAAACCGATTGCAATGTTAATGCAAAGACCGTCTTGGGCTGATAAAAGTGCGGCCGTGCAGGGCGGCATAGAAAAAGGATTTCTAGCATGTGGACGTTATTTTAATGCCGAGGAATTATCTATATTAACGCCATTATTTGGGCAATGGCAACAAAGTGGATTGTGTTTATATCAAAATACATCGTTGAAATTAACACCGAAAGGGCGTTTTTGGGCTAGTCAATTATTAAATGCATTACAAAAATTTATTTTTTTAAAAGCAGATTAAAGATAAAAATGCAATTTTATCTTTATTGCTAAACCGTGTTGAGTTTATTTTTAACGTTATTGTGAAATTTACCACCTAGAAGGATAGTATTATGTTTAAACCCTCTTATATCGCATCGTCAATAATGATTGCTTTAATTGGCGGCAGTGCTGTGGCAGATGAATCGTCTAAAACACAGTTGGATGAAATTACTGTGTTGGCATCCGCCGTATCAAGTGCGGTGGTGATCAGTGAAGTCAGTGCAGAGAATATTGTTAGACGCTATCCGAATAATATTAAGTCATTGTTTCAGCAAGAACTTGATGTGTCGGTTAATAACTTATCACGTAGCAGAGCTGGTAATGATGGGATCAATGTCAGAGGGTTGCAGGGCAATCGGGTTGAGATGACACTGGACGGTATACCGTTATCTGAGTCACAGGAAAATAAGCTGTTTACCACGGTGGGAATGGCATTCGGGCGTGGTGATTTTATTGAGCCGAGTGGATTGCGCTCTGCACAGATTAAACGTAGTGGTTCAAATAGCGGCTTATCTGGCAGTGTGAATTTTAATACACTTGAACCGGAGGATTTATTAAAAGAACGGGCGTTGGCAGGGGTGCTTTCCAGTGCATACAGTGGTGTCGATCGCGGTATTGCCGGCACGGTAGGATTTGCGGCACAAAATGAACGTTATCAAGGGTTGTTATTGAGCACGTTGCGTAAAGGGCATGAAACGAAAACCCATGGTAAGAAGGGGGGGATCGGCACAAACCGTACTAAAGCTGATCCGGCAGATTACAAAAGCGGTTATGTTTTATTGAAAAACTATTACCAATTAAATGATAGCCATCGTATCGGGCTGATATTCGAATATTTGAAACGAGATACCGAACGGGATTTACAATCCCAATTAGGAACAATCAGTGGCCGTACCGGGATTACGAATAATCTTGCGGATACCACCACGGATACGGTTGTGCGCAATCGGTTTTCTTTAAACCATTTGTACAGTAGGGAGCAATTGCATATCGAAAGTGCGGTTTATATGCAACATTCACAAACCAGAAATCACCGTTTACGTCATACTATCTCAAACGGTGTAGCGATCCAGCGCCTGGATGAGGCAGAAAATAAGGACAAAATTTACGGCATTAACAGTAGTGTCCGTCACTATCTTGATACCACGTTGCCGCAAATTGTGCGCTATGGTGTTAGCTACAACTATCAGGATTTAAGTAATCGCTTGATCACAACCAGTGCTGACAATCGCAAACCGTCGGCAGATACCAAGCAGATCAGAACAACGGCATTTATTGAAGATGAAATCAGTTGGGGCAGTTTGGTGCTGACACCGCACTTGGGCCTGATTGATTATCGTCTGAAACCGAGTGATCGTAACGGCTATATTCAACGGGCAGATGACTACGCTCCAATAAGCGGCCAACATAAAACCGCATTTTTACCGAAATTTGGACTATTGTGGGATTTGACAGACGAATTTAAACCGTATCTACACTATTCCAGAGGTTACAAAGCGCCGTCGGTACAACAGTTAACCACCTCTTTCGGCAATGATCGCGGTATGTTGAGCTACTCGATTGTTGGTAATCCACAGCTAAAACCGGAAACAGCAGATAATTTTGAGCTGGGATTTAAAGGGCAAAATGCGCGTTTGGATTACCGAGTTTCAGCTTATTATCACCGCTATAAGAACTTTATTGATTACCAAACCATGATTTCAAATCGAAATTTATTGGTGATTCAATATCAAAATATCGCTAAAGCAAAAGTTTACGGTATTGAGGCTGAGGCTAAATGGCGTTTTACTGAACAGCTTAGCGCAACGACTGGGTTCGTTTATTCCAGAGGAAAATCCATTGAGCAAGACGGCACAATCCGTCCGATCAATACTATTCAACCGTTGAAAGTGCGTATCGGATTGGCGTATCAAAGCGAGGGTTGGGGCGCGGATCTGTTGCTTACTCATGTTCGTGCCAAGGCGGATAAGGACATTGACGGCACAATGTACAATCCAAGCGTTAGTTATAATTTGCTTGATTTAGGTGGATATTGGCAACCGCTGAACGGCTTGATGTTTACTGCCGGAATTAACAATGTGCTGAATAAAAAATATTGGAATTGGACAGACTTATCTCACTTAGCGGCTCGTGCCAATGAAACGGCTAATAATGATAGCAGTGCGGGTACGATTTCAGTGACCAATGCGGATGCCTACAGCGCACCTGGTCGCCATTTTACACTTGGCGTGCGCTATGAATTCTAGTCAGGTTTACTGAATAACTAAATGTTAAGTGTGGTTTAAAGAAATAATATATTAAGGAATAAAATATGGAAAAATTAAAAAAACAGGTCGCCGATTTATTGATGGAAAATCCCGATCTATTGACATTGGAGCTGGCTGCTGCGTTAAAACAACCAGAAGGCTTGGTTATTTTAGCGCTGCCGTCACCTTTTATCCGAGTTGTTGATGGTGTAGAAGCGGAAGCATTGTTGGGAAAACTGAGTGAGTGGGGCGAGCTGGTAACGATTATTGAAAAAGAAGGTTCCATTTTTGAAGTTTCCGGTCCGTTTCCCGGTGGAAAAAACGGCTATGGTTATTTTAATTTAAATATGAAAAGCGATAGTAATAGTGCCTTGCATGGGCATTTGAAATTAGAAGCAATCAAGAAAATTGTATTACTAAATAAACCTTTTCGTGGCAAAGAGAGCTACGCTTTTGTCTTTATTGCCGCAAGCGATAATGTTATTTTTAAAGTTTATCTGGGTAGAGATCGGCAGAGAACGCTGTATCCGCAGCAAGTTGAGCAGTTTAAACACTTATTTATACAACAATAACCAGGATATAATTATGACAGATCGACAAGAGCGGTTACAAAATCGTTTAGGCCCTGAAATTCAGGCAATGAAACAGCAATGCAGAACACTATTATTGGCAACCGTAGATGCTGAAGGCAATCCGAATATCAGTTATGCACCTTTTGTGTTAAATGACAGGGGATATTATGTTCTTATTTCTGATGTTGCGCGTCACGCCCGAAACTTAAAACAAGTACCGAAAGTATCGTTAATGCTGATTGAAGATGAGGAGCGGAGTCGTCAGATTTTTGCCCGTCGCCGTCTTTCGTTTGATGCGACAGCAGAAATTGTGTCATACGACTCGATAGAATGGCAACAAGGCACACAGGCATTGATGGCAAGGCACGGTGAGGTGGTGCAGCATTTGTCTTCGTTGCAGGATTTCACCTTATTTAATTTAATTCCTGAGCAAGGATTGTTTGTCAAAGGATTCGGGCAGGCATTTAAAGTCAGCTCGGATGATTTAGTCGGTGCCATCCATTTACAGCAGGGACATCTATCGCGAGAAAAGCGTGGGCATATTAAGCGTTAATCTAAAACTGCGCAATTGAGCGCAGTTTTTACTGATTTTGTTTGGTCACTGCCGATAATTTGCCAAAAACCGTGCGATTTTATTAATTGCATCTTCCAACTGAGTTACATAAGGTAGGGTGACAATGCGGAAATGGTCCGGTTGGTGCCAGTTAAAACCACGGCCGTGCACGATCAGTACTTTTTCTTGGCGTAACAGATCGAGCACCATTTTTTCATCGTCATACAGATTGAATTTTTTCATATCCAGTTTTGGGAACAGATATAACGCACCCATCGGTTTGACACAGCTCACCCCCGGAATTTGATTCAGCAGGTCATAGGCGAGATTACGTTGTTCTAACAAACGTCCGTTCGGCAAAATCAATTCATTGATACTTTGATAGCCACCAAGTGCGGTTTGAATTGCATGCTGCATCGGTACATTGGCACACAGGCGCATCGATGCCATCATATCCAAGCCTTCGATATAGCCTTTCGCCTTATCTTTCGGGCCGTTCAAAATCATCCATCCTTGTCGGAAGCCGCAGCTGCGATATGCTTTGGACAAGCTGTTAATGGTAATGGTTAATAAATCTGGCGCAAGGGAGGCAATGTGATGGTGTACTGCACCGTCATAGAGAATTTTGTCGTATACTTCATCGGCGAAAATCAGTAAATTGTGCTGGCGTGCGACTTCGGCAATTTCCAGTAGCACGGCTTTACTGTAGACGGCACCGGTCGGATTATTTGGGTTGATTAAAATAATGGCTTTTGTGCGTGCAGTGACTTTGCTTTTAATATCGGCGATATCCGGAAACCAGTCCGCCTGTTCATCACAGACATAATGCACCGCTTTGCCGCCGGAAAGGGTTACCGCTGCCGTCCAAAGCGGATAATCCGGCATCGGCACCAAGACTTCATCGCCATCATTTAATAACGCTTGCATCGACATGGTGATCAACTCTGAACCACCATTGCCGATATAGACATCGTTCACGGTGGAGTCCACCACCCCTTTGGATTGGTAATACTGCACCACTGCTTTGCGCGCAGAGTACAATCCTTTTGATTCGCAATAACCTTGGGCGGTTGGCAAGTTGCGGATAATATCGACTAGCACTTCATCCGGCGCATCAAAGCCGAACGGGGCCGTGTTGCCGATATTCAGTTTTAAAATTTTATGTCCTTCTTCCTCTAGGCGCACCGCTTCTTTGTGCACTTTGCCGCGAATATCGTAGCAAACATGTTCTAATTTATTGGATTTAGGGAAAATATTCATGGTTAACCCTTGATTAATGCGTTAAAAACAATCGATGAAAATGAATTTATTTACTCTACGCTTATTTGCGAAAAATGGAAAGATTTAGTAAATATTTATTTTAAAGTGCGGTAAAATTAGGGCTTTATATGCCGAATAGGTAAGGATCGAGGCACTGAATTATAGGCCTTCGATTACGACGATTGATAACTTAAGACAAGATTGGACGTTATGGACTGTTGGCAACAGATAAAACAACAATTAAGACAACGGTTGAATGCGCATGATTTCAGCGCGCAAAACTCAGCAATCAGCCAGTATCAGCTGGAATTTACGCCGGATTCAGCGAGCGACGATGTGTTGGCTTGGCTAAAAGGACAGTGCTGTTACCCGCAATTTTTTTGGCAAGCCAGAGAAAGCGCAACACAATGTGTCGCATTGGGACAGGTAAACTATTTTACCGAGTTGGCAGCAGCGCAAGCGTTTTTGACGGCCTATCCGGCGCAGCCGCTGCAATTGGTCGGCGGCTTGACCTTTGAGGGCGAGGCGCATTTTTATCTGCCGCGATTGTGGCTGGAGCAGCGGGCGCAAACATGGCACATCACCCTGACTTTGTCTGCGGATGATCAGCAAAGTGCGGTTGAGGCTTTCTTGCAAGGACTGTCTCCGCCTCTACCATTGAAACAGGTTCAGACAACATTAAGCCTTGAAACGCAGAATTACAGTGAAAATGAGTGGCAGGCGCTAGTTGGCGAAGCCTTGACGCATATTGAGCAGGGGCATTTTACCAAAGTGGTGCTGGCGCAGAAAAAAACGTATCGCAGCGATAGCGCAGTAAATCCCTATGATTTAGTGGCGCAGGCGCGTGTTCAACACGCTGATTGTTACTATTTTTTGTGGGCGCAAAATCCGGAGCAGGTTTTTTTAGGTGCGAGTCCGGAACGTTTGTATCAGCGTGAGGGGCAACAGTTGATCACCGAGGCGTTGGCGGGAACAGCGGTCAGCAGTGATGACCCTCAGCAAACCGAACAACAGCAACAGTGGCTGTTGCAAGACCGGAAGAATATTCATGAAAATCGCTTGGTGGTGGAGGATATTTGTGCAAAATTGGCGAATTTCAGCCAGCATCTGGATATTGAAAGTTTGACCAGTCGTAAATTAAGTTATGTGCAGCATCTGGTACGCAAAATTGCCGCTAAACTTTATCCGGATGCCGATGACAGCACCTGTTTGGGTGCAATTCATCCCAGTGCGGCAGTAGGTGGACTGCCGGATAGATCCGCCCTGAATTTTATTGCCAAGCGGCAAAATTTTCGGCGCGAGTGGTATGCTGGCACTTTGGGGGTGATGTCGTTGGCAAACAGTGAATTTTGTGTTGCGATCCGCTCAACCTTGTTAAATCAAGATAAAATAATGATTTTCACCGGTGCAGGTATTGTTGCCGGTTCCGTTCCCTTGTTAGAATGGCAGGAGATCGAACGAAAAGCAGCGGGAATCCTGTTGTTATTTCCGGCATAAAATTTCCCGTGGATAGAGATGGAGTAGAGGAATGTCAGTTGCGGTATTGAATCGCTGTTGGGCGAGAGTGGTTTTAGAAAGTATAGTGCGTAACGGGGTGCAGCATATTTGTATTGCGCCCGGTTCGCGTTCCACGCCGTTGACCTTGGAAGCGGTGCGACTGGAAGACGGGCATCGTGTAACCTGCCATACCCATTTTGACGAACGCGGCTTGGGTTTTTTGGCGCTGGGCTTAGCAAAAGCCAGCAATACGCCGATAGCAATTATTGTCACCTCCGGCACCGCCGCCGCAAACCTTTATCCGGCAATTATTGAAGCGACGCAAAGTGGGCATAATCTGATCGTGCTGACCGCCGATCGCCCACCGGAACTGATTGGCTGCGGTGCTAATCAAGCGATTCAGCAGCCGGGTATGTTCGCTGATTATCCGATCGCCGCGATCAATTTCCCGCGTCCGAGCGAAGATTATTCGACCGCGTGGCTGCTCAGTCGTATCGACCAGGCTTGTCATCAGCAAAAAATGCAGCATGGTGTAATTCATTTTAATTTGCCGTTTGCCGAACCCTTGTATCAAAGCGATGAAAGTGCGGTTCAGCACGCCGCTTGGTTAGCGGATTTTAATCGCTGGGCAGGTAAAAAACAGTCGTGGATTGAATATGCTGAGCAGCAAAGTGAGGTGCTGATTCACGAAAATTGGGACTACTGGCGCACCAAGCAAGGTGTGATTGTGGTCGGCAAATTGCCGCTGGAACAGAGCATGGGCATTTCCGCTTGGGCGGCGACCATGGGCTGGGTGGTGATCAGCGATATTCAGTCGGGGCTTGAGTCGTCATTGCCGTATGCCGATATTTGGTTGGCAAATGAAATTGTTCAACAAAAATTATTGCAAGCAGAAATCGTACTGCAATTCGGCAGTCAGATTATCAGCAAACGGGTCAATCGCTTCCTCGAACAATTCAAAGGTGAATTTTGGCTGATTGAGGCATCACAGAAAGATCTTGATCCATACCATCATCAACATACTCGTTTTAATGTGAAAGCACATCACTGGCTGCGCGCCCATCCACCGCTGCGCCAACGCCCGTGGTTGCTGGAGCCGCTGGCACTATCGCAATTTTGCGCCAGCTTTATCGAACAACAAATCGGCGGTAATTTAAACGAAGCGTCGTTGGCGCATCATGTCAGTCGTGTGCTGCCGAGCAACGGATCGTTGTTTTTGGGCAACAGCTTGTTTGTCCGTTTGGTGGATGCACTCTGTAAGCTGCCGGAAGGCTATCCGGTTTACACCAATCGCGGTGCCAGCGGAATTGATGGTTTGTTGGCAACCGCAGCAGGGGTGGCAATCGGCACTAACCAACCGCTGGTAGCGATGATCGGCGATATTTCAACGCTCTATGATCTCAACTCGTTGGCGCTGTTTAAGCAAGTCAAGCAACCGACGATCCTGTTTGTGATCAATAACAACGGTGGCGCAATTTTTGATATGTTGCCGGTCGATGAAAGCGTGAAAGAGCAGTTTTATCGTTTAGGACACGGGCTGGATTTCTCACAGGCAGCGGCAATGTTCAATATTAACTACAGCCGTCCTTATACCTGGGCGGATCTGAATTCGGTATTGAAACAGGCTTATGGGCGCAAAGAGACGAGCATCATCGAGATTAAAGTCAATCCGAACGACGGCAGTAAAATTTATAAATCGCTGATTGAACAAATTGCCGGAGCGCAGATTGGCAGTTAACGGCGAGCAGCCAAAGCCGTGTTTGGTTTTTCTACATGGTTTATTGGGCACGCAAGCCGATTGGCAGCCGATAATCGATCGTTTACCGCACTTTCATTGCGTTAGTTTAGATTTGCCATTGCACGGGGCGCAAAAAGCAGCAATTGTCGCTGATTTCGCACAAACTTGTCGTTATTTGGCAGAAAAAATCCAAAGTGCGGTGGGTGGCAACCCCTATTGGTTAATCGGTTATTCACTCGGTGGACGAATTGCACTGTATTATGCGTTGCAGGCGCAGATTGAACGTGGCCATTTGCAAGGATTGATTATTGAAGGAGCCAATTTAGGCTTGCATACGGAAGCCGAAAAACAAGCTCGCTGGTTGAGCGATCAGTCGTGGGCGCAGCGTTTCAGCACCGAGCCGCCAAGTGCGGTATTGAATGACTGGTATCAACAACCGGTGTTTAGCCACTTGAGTTTAGTACAGCGGCAAGCGTTAATTGAAAAACGCACACCCAATTGCGGCGTAAATATCGCGCAAATGTTGTTGGCGACCTCGTTGGCAAAACAGCCCAATTTAGTCGCTAAAGTGCGGTCAACGGATTTGCCGATTCATTTTTTTTGTGGCGAATACGATCAAAAATTTCGTGCACAAGCACAACAAAATCAGTTAAATTTAACCCTGATTCAACAGGCAGGACACAACGCCCATCTTGAAAATCCCGATGATTTTGCGGCAAAGCTGACCGCACTTTTAGTTTAAAATATAATAAGGAAACAGTATGTTATACCCAAGCGAAGCATTTTTATACGCCCCGGTCGAATGGCAGGATTGCAGCAACGGCTACAATGATATTTTATATCACAAATCTGCCGACGGTATCGCCAAAATCACTATCAACCGCCCGGAAGTGCGCAATGCGTTCCGTCCGCAAACGGTGAAAGAGATGATTACCGCCTTTGCTGATGCCCGTTTTGATGAAAAAATCGGCGTGATCGTGCTGACCGGACAGGGCGAAAAAGCATTCTGTGCCGGTGGTGATCAGAAAGTGCGTGGCGACTACGGCGGTTATCAAGACGAAGCCGGGGTACATCACCTAAATGTGTTGGATTTTCAACGCGATATCCGCAGCTGCCCGAAACCGGTGGTGGCGATGGTCGCCGGTTATGCGATCGGCGGCGGTCATGTATTGCATATGCTGTGTGATTTAACCATTGCGGCGGAAAATGCAATGTTCGGTCAAACCGGACCGAAAGTCGGCTCGTTCGACGGCGGTTGGGGCGCATCGTACATGGCACGCATCGTCGGGCAGAAAAAAGCGCGTGAAATCTGGTTCTTATGCCGCCAATATAACGCACAAGAGGCGCTGGATATGGGCTTGGTCAACACTGTTGTGCCATATGCCGATTTGGAAAAAGAGACCGTGCGCTGGTGTCGCGAAATGTTACAAAACAGCCCGATTGCACTGCGCTGTTTAAAAGCAGCATTAAACGCCGACTGCGACGGACAAGCGGGATTACAAGAGCTCGCCGGCAATGCCACCATGCTGTTCTACATGACTGAAGAGGGACAAGAAGGACGCAACGCCTTCAACCAAAAACGCGAACCGGATTTCAGCAAGTTTAAACGTAATCCGTAGTTTTCCTAAAAGGAATAATAATCTATGCCTATAACTGATTTAAGTGGTGATTACGCTGATTTATTACGTTCAGTGAAAGAACGAGTGCGCGATGCACAGTATAACGCATTGCGTGCTGCGAACTCTGCACTTGTTGAGCTGTATTGGGACTTAGGCAAGCTATTGGTTGAGCGCAAAGCTGATGAGGGATGGGGAAAATCGATTGTTCAGAAATTAGCGATTGATTTAAAGAAAAGTTTTCCTGATGTTACAGGATTTTCATCTTCTAATTTATGGCGAATGAAGGCTTTCTTTGAGAAATACTCAGCCTATGAAAAACTCGTGCCACTGGTGCGAGAAATTAGTTGGAGCCACAATCTTATTATTCTTGAACGCTGTTCAGATATGCAAGAACGCGAGTTTTACCTCAAAATGAGTCGAAAATTTGGTTGGTCAAAAAAAGTATTGACCCACCAAATCGAAAATCAAAGCTATGAAAAAGCGTTGCTTGGACAAACTAATTTTGATAAAACGCTGCCTGAAACCGTTCGTAATCAGGCGAAATTAGCTGTTAAAGATGATTATCTTTTTGATTTTTTAGATTTGAGTGAGCTACACACTGAATCAGCTTTAGAACGAGTATTGATTGCTAAAGTAGAGGATTTTCTGCGTGCGATGGGTGGAATGTTTGCCTTTATGGGAAGCCAGTATCGTTTAGAAGTGGATGGACGAGATTTTTTTATTGATTTATTACTTTTTCATCGTAAATTACGTTGTTTGATTGCCATTGAACTCAAAATTGGAGAATTTAAACCCGAATATATTGGCAAAATGCAATTTTATTTAACCGCACTTGATAATATGATTCGTCAGCCGGATGAAAATCCATCTATTGGGATTATTCTTTGTAAGGAAAAAAGCCGGACTATTGTTGAATATACGCTACACGATGCGAAAAAACCTATTGGTGTCGCAACTTATCAAATTACCCGAACTCTTCCTTCTGATTTAAAAGGGCAACTACCGCCACCAGAAGAAATTGTCGCATTATTGGAAGATATTCATTAAAGGAGTTGTCATGACCACTCGCAGTTATCAGCTTTATCGTTATTCAATCCCGGTCGATGCGCAGGTGGTGCTGCGTAACCGCTTTTTAAAACGGCGCGAAGGGCTGTTGGTGCAGGTGAAGTGCGGTGCGCATGAAGGTTGGGGCGAGATTGCGCCGTTGCCGGAATTTAGTGTTGAAACATTGGAACAAGCACAGGCTCAGACCGCACTTTGGTTGCAACAGTGGGACGAAGCACGCAGTCGTAATCAAAAATTAGCGCTAGACGGCTTATATCCATCTGTGCAATTTGGCTTGAGTTGTGCTTTGGCAGAGATGAAAGGCTTGCTAGGCGAAGAAGGGAATTATCAGGCAGCGCCACTGTGTTATGGCGATCCTGATGAATTGTATCAACAACTTGATCAAATGCCGGGCGAAAAAGTGGCGAAAGTCAAAGTCGGTCTGTACGAAGCCAATCGTGACGGTTTGATTGCCGATATGTTGCTGGAAGCAGTGCCGGATCTCAAATTACGACTTGATGCTAACCGCTCTTGGACACCGGCCAAAGCCCAGCAATTTGCTAAATACGTCAAACCAGAACATCGTGCCAGAATTCAATTTCTGGAAGAACCGTGCAAAACCCGTGACGAGAGCCGTCAATTTGCGGCGGAAACTGGGATTGCGATTGCGTGGGACGAATCGGTGCGCGAGGCGGATTTTGTCGTACAGGCGGAACCGCACTTGGCGGCAATTGTGATTAAACCGACTTTAGTCGGCTCGTTGCAACGCTGTGTCGACCTGATTCAACAGGCACAGCAACAAGGGATTATGGCGGTGATCAGCTCGTCGATTGAATCCAGTTTCGGTTTAACCCAGCTGGCTCGCATGGCGCAGCAATATACACCCGATGTGATTCCGGGCTTGGATACTTTGGATTTGATGGATTTTCAACTGATCCGCCGTTGGCAAGGTTCACAGTTACCGGTTGTAGAATTGGAGAGCGAATGGGTGAGCAAAGTTTTATAATTATCGCTGATATTCCCAAATCGAGTAGAATGTTGGTATAATCCTAAAATAGTCACGTGACGAAATTATTTATTTAAACGGAATAAAGAGCATGGCGCAAAAAATTCTTGTTTTAAACGGCCCAAATCTGAATATGTTGGGCAAACGTGAGCCGCAGCATTACGGCAGTCTAAGTCTGGCGGACATTGAACGGCAATTGCAACAACAGGCAACCGCACTTGGGCTGGAATTGGATTGCTTTCAAAGCAACAGCGAAGAAAAATTGATTAATAAAATTCATCAAGCCTTTGAACAGATTGATTTTATTTTGATTAATCCAGCGGCATTTACCCATACCAGCGTGGCGCTGCGTGATGCGTTGTTGGCGGTGAATATTCCGTTTGTCGAAATTCACCTGTCGAATGTGCATGCGCGCGAACCGTTCCGCCATCACTCTTATCTGAGTGACAAAGCGGTCGGGGTTGTTTGCGGTTTAGGCGCAAAAGGTTATCAATTCGGGCTGGAGTTTGCTTGGGATTATTTAAGCAAAAAACAGTGATTTTCGACAAAATTGCGCTAAAAGTGCAGATTTATATCGCAAATACGCGAAAATTCAGGTAATCTCTGCGTTTAATATAACCTGAATAAAATGATCGAAGTTTACCCTTTGTCGCAAAATTGATGGTAAAGCGATCAGTGTGATTTACATTTCAATCAGCGGAATCAAAACATGGATATTCGTAAAATTAAAAAATTAATTGAGTTGGTCGAAGAGTCGGGCATTATGGAAATTGAAATTTCCGAAGGCGAAGAGTCGGTACGCATCAGTCGTGGCACCCCGGCACCGGCAGCTGTGCAATATACTTTGCCTGCGGCAGCGCCTGTAGCCGCTCCGGCACCAACTGCTGCATCGGCAGCTGTAGCCGCCGCGCCGGTGGCGACCGAAATCGCAGGGCATGCCGTGCGCTCGCCAATGGTCGGTACCTTCTACCGCAGCCCTAGTCCGGAAGCCGCCGCTTTCGTTGAGGTCGGCAGTGTGGTGAAAGTCGGCGATGCGTTGTGTATCGTTGAAGCGATGAAAATGATGAACCGCATCGAAGCGGACAAAGCCGGGGTGGTGAAAGCTATTTTGGTTAATGACGGCGAAGCGGTTGAATTTGATCAATCGCTGATCATCATTGAGTAATCAATCTGCCTGTCGGTAATCGCTTTTGACCGCACTTTCGATCAAAGGCAAAGGATTCTCAACATAAAGAATTCTCAATATAAAGAACTTTCAACATTAAGCGGATAATCGTATGTTAGAAAAAGTTGTTATTGCCAACCGCGGTGAAATCGCATTGCGTATTTTGCGCGCTTGTAAAGAGTTGGGCATTAAAACCGTCGCCGTTCATTCTACGGCAGATCGGGATCTAAAACACGTTCTGTTGGCTGATGAACGTATTTGTATCGGACCGGCGCCCTCCAGTAAAAGTTATCTGAATATTCCGGCGCTGATTGCCTCAGCAGAAGTGAGCGGTGCCGATGCCATTCATCCGGGCTACGGTTTCTTGTCGGAAAATGCAGATTTTGCCGAACAGGTGGAGCGTTCCGGTTTTATTTTTATCGGTCCCACTGCGAATGTGATTCGCTTAATGGGCGACAAAGTTTCGGCGATCAATGCGATGAAAGCCGCTGGCGTACCTTGTGTACCGGGTTCTGACGGTCCGGTCGGCAGTGATGCCAAGAAGAATAAAGAGATTGCCGAACGTATCGGTTATCCGGTGATTATTAAAGCCTCAGGCGGTGGTGGCGGTCGCGGTATGCGCGTGGTGCGTTCTGCCAATGAGTTGGAAGAGTCGATTGCGATGACTAAGTCTGAGGCGAAAGCTGCGTTCAATAATGACGTGGTTTACATGGAAAAATACTTGGAAAATCCACGCCATGTGGAAATTCAAGTATTAGCCGATACGCGCGGCAATGCGGTCTATCTGGCGGAACGTGATTGTTCGATGCAGCGTCGCCACCAAAAAGTGGTGGAAGAGGCTCCGGCTCCGGGCATCAGCGAAGAATTGCGTCGTGACATCGGCAGCCGTTGCGCCAAAGCTTGTGTTGAAATCGGCTATCGTGGCGCCGGTACTTTTGAATTCTTATATGAAAACGGTGAGTTCTATTTTATCGAAATGAACACTCGTATTCAGGTTGAACATCCGGTCACGGAAATGATCACCGGTATTGATTTGGTCAAAGAGCAGTTGCGCATTGCTTCCGGTTTGCCATTGTCGTTTACTCAAGACGATGTAAAAGTGAAAGGACATGCGATTGAATGCCGTATCAATGCCGAAGATCCGCGCAACTTCCTGCCGTCGCCGGGCAAAGTAACCCGTTTGCATACGCCGGGTGGTTTTGGTATTCGTTGGGATTCCCATATTTATGATGGTTACACCGTGCCACCGCACTATGATTCCATGATTGCCAAGTTGATCAGCTACGGTGAGAATCGTGCCGAAGCGATCAGCCGAATGCGTAATGCGTTGTCGGAAGTGATTATCGAAGGGCTAAAAACCAATATTCCTATTCACGAATTGATTATGGACGACCCAAATTTTCAACAAGGTGGCACAAATATTCATTACCTTGAGAAAAAACTCGGTATGCATGATTAATCCGATGTAGAAATCAGTAATAAAATGAAGTGGAATCAAATGGTTCCACTTTTTTCTTTCATGCTGTTCTTTTTGTATGAGGTATTCATATGAAGTTGCAAGAAAAGTATCAACAAGCCAGTAAAGAAGCCCGTTGGGCTTTGGGTTTAAGCATATTATATGTGATCGGCTGGTGTTTGTGTGCCTATTTGCCGAGTGGCACAACTGGACCAATTGGTTTCCCACTCTGGTTTGAGCTTGCCTGTATCTACCTGCCGGTTTTATTTATTGTGGTTGCCTATTGGGTGCTGCGCATTGTCTATCAGGATTTTGATTTGGATAATCACAGCGACGGCGAGCAGGAGACTAAATCATGAATTTAGGCATCATATTTCCGTTGGTCATCTATCTGGCGTTTGTATTTGGTGCAGCAATCTATGCTTATGCTAAGCGCTCGAAAGGGGATTTTTTAACCGAATATTATGTCGGCAACCGCTCGATGACGGGCTTTGTGCTGGCGATGACCACCGCCTCAACCTACGCCAGTGCCAGTTCGTTTATCGGTGGACCAGGAGCGGCGTATAAATTCGGCTTGGGCTGGGTGTTGTTGGCGATGATTCAAGTACCGGCAGTCTGGTTGGCGCTGGGAGCGCTGGGCAAAAAATTTGCGCTGCTGTCAAGAGAGAGCAAGGCGCTGACCATTAATGATCTGCTATTGCACCGTTACAAAAATAAATATCTGGTATGGATTGCCTGTTTTGCCTTGTTAATCGCTTTTTTTGCCGCAATGACCGTGCAATTTATCGGTGGTGCGCGCTTACTGGAAACTACCATTGGTATCAGTTATACCCAATCGTTACTTATTTTTGCGCTAACAGTCGGGATTTACACCTTTATCGGCGGTTTTCGTGCCGTAGTGTTGACTGATACCATTCAGGGTACCGTAATGATTTTAGGCACTTTTATTTTATTGTTTGCGGTGATTTATGCTGCCGGTGGTGTCGAAAGTGCGGTTGCCGCCTTGACTGCCACCGATCCACAACTGGTCAGCCCTTATGGACCGAATGAGATGCTGGATTTTCAGTTTATGGCGTCATTTTGGATTTTAGTCTGCTTTGGCGTGGTCGGGCTGCCGCATACAGCGGTGCGTTGCATGGCGTTTAAAGACAGTAAAGCATTACATGGCGGCATGTTGATCGGGACTATCGTATTGACGATTGTTATGCTCGGCATGCATCTTTCCGGTGCGCTAGGTCGGGCGATCTTACCAGATTTGACGATTCCGGATCAAGTCATCCCAAGCCTCATGCTGCAAGTCTTGCCGCCGATTGTTGCTGGGATCTTTCTGGCAGCGCCAATGTCGGCGATTATGTCGACCATTGATGCGCAATTGATCCAATCTTCGGCGATTTTCGTTAAAGATATTTATTTATCAGCGAAACCGGAAATGGCGAATAATCAGAAAAAAATCGGGCTTTTCTCATCAATGGCAACACTGATTTTGACCGCACTTTTGATTTTAGCGGCACTCAATCCGCCGGATATGATTATTTGGTTGAATTTATTTGCGTTTGGTGGTTTAGAAGCGGCATTTTTATGGGTGATCGTGTTGGGTTTATATTGGGATAAAGCCAATGCCTACGGTGCGATCGCCTCAATGACAGTCGGGTTGGGCAGCTATGTGTTGCTGACCGTTCTTTCACTCAAATTATTGGGATTCCATGCTATCGTGCCATCACTGGTGTTCGGCTTAATTGCCTTCTTGGTTGCCAATAAACTCGGTGAAAAACAGGATCAAAAAAGAGGAAAAACAGATGCCTTGGGTACAAATTAGAATCAACAGTAACGATAAACAAGCGGAGAAAATCAGTGAAACACTGGAAGCGCTGGGCTCAGTGTCGGTGACCTTTGTTGACAGTCAAGACACACCGGTGTTTGAACCGTTGCCGGGCGAAACCCGTTTGTGGGGTAACACCGATGTGATAGCGTTGTTTGATGCAGAAACCGATATGCAGCAAATTGTTGCGGAATTGACTGCACTGCGGATCTTAACCCCAGCGGTCAGTTATAAAATTGAGCAGATTGAAGACAAAGACTGGGAGCGGGAGTGGATGGATAATTTTCATCCGATGCGCTTTGGCGAACGGTTGTGGATTTGTCCGAGCTGGCGCCCGGTACCGGACGAAAGTGCGGTCAATGTCATGCTCGATCCGGGGCTTGCCTTTGGCACGGGCACTCACCCTACCACCGCACTTTGCCTGCAATGGTTAGATGGCTTGGATCTCAATGACAAAACCGTCATCGATTTTGGTTGCGGTTCTGGCATTCTGGCAATTGCTGCGTTGAAGCTTGGTGCGAAACAGGCAATCGGTATCGACATCGATCCGCAAGCTATCCTTGCCAGCCGTGATAATGCCGAACGCAACGGCGTAGCCGAGCGCTTGCAGCTCTTCCTCGCCAAAGATCAACCGCAAGATTTACAAGCCGATGTGGTAGTGGCGAATATCCTTGCCGGTCCACTGAAAGAGCTTGCCGAACCGATCATCGCATTACTCAAACCGAATGCAGATCTAGGGCTATCCGGCATTCTCGCCAACCAAGCACAAGCCGTATGCGAAGCCTATCAAAACCAAGTGCGGTTAGAACCAGTGGTGGAGCGGGAAGAGTGGTGCCGGATTACTGGGAATAAATACTAAAATGTATTTGTTGGATATAGCAGGCAAACATATCACTATTTTGCCTGCTATATTATGTAATTACTCTGGGCTAAAAATGCTGAGAAATAATGAGTAAATGCTATTCAATGTTTACAATATCATCAAAGAGTGTTGCCCATTCACTATCTTTTCTATAAAAGAGCGGTGGTTGTCCTATTGGAGCGGGAACAAGAATATATTGTCCGCCGCGGATTTCTCGTTTATCCCACACATAGACCCAAGTTTCACCTGCTGGTAAATATACTTTCCATTCATGTACAGCTTGTTTGTGAACAGGGGCAACAAGTAATTCTGAACCATAAAGATATTGATCCTGAATATCGTAAGTATTCAAGTCGTTTTCAAAGTGCAAGAATAGCGCCCTTTGTATTGGATAGCCTTTGGTGTGGGCTTCATTTGAGAAATGCTTCAAATATGGTGTTAAATGTTTATAGATTTTAACCATTTTAGCCAAATGAGCCATGGTAGCTATATCATGATCAAACTGAAAATTCTCATCGGGCCGATTGCATTCATGCGTTCTCATCATTGGTGTGAATGCAGCCATATCTACCCAGCGTTCAAATACTTCTTTTGTTCGTCGATTTCCGAAAAGGCTGGTATACCCACCTATATCACTATGGTGATATGCATTGCCTAGGATTCCTGATGAAAGTGCGCCGCAAATAACGGTATTAAGCCCATCATGGCGGGAGAAATCTACACATTGATCTCCAGCCCAGAGCATAGGACAGTATTTTTGCGTATTGGTAAAGCCGGCTCTCATGAAATACATCACTTCGCCGGTTAACTCTCTTTCAGCTACGGCTTCCGCATTAACGCTTGCCCAAAGAGGCGGCCAAGCATTATGCATTATTGTTGAGCTAACACCATTGGCTAAAAATAAATCCTCAGTTGGCAAGTATTCGCCAAAGTCAGCCATCCATCCAGATACGCCGAGATCTAGCATATTTTTTTGAATAATCTCTTTTTTAAACCACTCTCTCGTTTCTTTATTGGTAAAATCTAATACTCCACAGTTAAATTCTCCAAAATCAACTAAAGCAACTTCACCTTTACTATTAAGAGCAAATAATGATTTTTCTTTTGCAATAGGGAATAACTCCCCATCTTCACATAAATATGGACTAACATAAGCAAGAAAACGAATATTTTTTTCTTTAAGTGTTTGAATTCGATTATCTAAGTTGGGATAACGGTTTTTACTCCATTTCCAATCCCAAAAAAGCCTTTTACCAAAAGAAGTTTCTCGTATTCCTGCCCAATCCTCACACCATAATCCGGCGACGGGAATTCCAGATTCAACAGCATTTTCCAATCTGGAAAAGGAATTTTCCTCGCCACCTTTTAACCCAAGAATAACGCCATTGTAAATCCATTCAGGCAATTCAGGCTGTCTGCCAAAGCGGAGACTCAGCTTTTCTACGAGTTCTAAAAAAGTCGGAGCAGTAAAAAACTCGATTGACTCAGGGATTTCCCACACTTGTAATTCATGATATGTTTGATTCCTAAAATCAAAATCAGCGTAAGCACTACTATTAATATGACAGGCGTAATGTTCGGAGGAAACAAAAGTTGGCTGCGGGTAGTTAGTATTATAATAATCTCCTCCAGCCTTATTATATTTATCCGATAAGAAAGTGAGCTCTGTTGATTTATCTCTACCAACACCAGGCTCGGAAGTCCATAATGGAAAATGACGTCCCCGTAGGTTGAAATAAGACATTTGTTCACCACAACCCCAAACTTTTTCAGATTCGGATGAGCTAAGTTTAATCCAGAAACGGTTTAGGGTGGGATTTTCACTTTTCATGGTTAATATTGATTTACCATCCTCTAATGAAGAATACATGAGAATTAATAGCGGAGGTGTATTATGTTGATATGAAAGTTGGATTTGATTGTTATCAAATTGACAATGAGTCAAAGGAATTTTTTTCATTAAAATATCTTGTATATCGAAATTTCCTCGATAAGCTGATATTTTTTCTTGCCCCACCCCGACAAAAAATGCAGGGTTATCGCTGGTATGATTCAGTAATATCCTATCATCTTGAATGATTTGAAATCCATTTTC
The DNA here is from genome assembly GCF_006227735.1 of Testudinibacter sp. 'clade 2'. Classification (NCBI taxonomy): domain Bacteria; kingdom Pseudomonadati; phylum Pseudomonadota; class Gammaproteobacteria; order Pasteurellales; family Pasteurellaceae; genus Testudinibacter; species Testudinibacter sp. 'clade 2'. The sequence goes on along the minus strand of NZ_VDHB01000001.1, from coordinate 2,810 downwards.
GATGTATTTTAGCTTCATAAACTACCTCATTTATCTGATTAAATTAAGAGTTTAATGAATTATCTTGATGCCATAATTTCATCAACAAGAGTGCCTAGATATTGCATTCTAGGAGCCGAAATATCACGCAACATGAGTTCAGTATCAGGTAAGCCTATAGTTGAAGCCCAAATTGCACGTCCGGCAAGAAAACCAGAGGCACCAGATTGCATCGCTATTCGGACTGCTCGGCAGAATAGATTTTCATGAATGCCTGAGGATAAAATAACCCAAGGAATATTAATATTATCGTTTAACTTTTTAGCTGCATCTAGCAGTGTTTTTGATTCACCTTTACCAAATAGCGGCATTTCTCCTTTGTACAAATCGGAACCGAGATCGCCTAGTTCTTTTGCAGCATTTAAGATACATTGTTCACGATCAAATTTATCACCAATTCTAGGAGGTCTTACGACGGGCTCAATAATGCTAAGTAGTCCGGCAGAGTGACATTTTTGATTAAACTCTTTTACCATTTCGATCCGTTGTTGTGCATCTTCATCTTGACGCCACAGGATAAGAAGCTTTAATGCTTTACCCCCGTTTTGTTTTACTTCTTGAGCATCAATATTTGGATCAATACATACATTATCAACAGGAATACCGTTTCCGGGAATGAATAAATCTCCTGCAACAATTAATGCTGAATTATCAGAAATAGCTTTTTGCTTAACGATCTCTGAGTAACAAAATTGATTATCTACTAATACGGCAGAAGCATATGGTGAGATGATTTTGGCTGCGTTGACTTTAAAATCAGTTAATATATTATCCGCAATAGGCTGCTTCATGCCTGAGGCTGCGAACATATTTCTCATCGCTTCTCGTTGATCAACGGCTAGCATTGCAAAACCGCCAGAAGGTCTAGCAATATCTTTCAAAGTATAAGAATCATTAGTCATTTTAGAATCTCCTATATTATACGGTTATAGTAATTTGTTATTTTTTTAAGCCTGAATTAATTCGAGCTTGCTCCAGTATCGCTGTCCAGTCTTGTTTGCCTCTGCCCATAGCTCTTGCTTGGTTATAGATTTCTCGGGCTGCAGCGCCCATAGATAGCGGAACGTGTAATTGATTAGCGACATCAGTAGCTATTCCTAAATCTTTATGTGCGAGTTCTATCATAAAAGCAGGGGTTAAATCATTTTGTAATACTTTATTAGCCCAGGTTGTTGTGAAGTGACTCTTAATTGCAGGGGTTCCTTTCATTACTTCTATTGCGATGTCCAAGGGAAGCTCTAATGCTTCGCAAAGTGTTGCCGCTTCGGCAGATAAGGCATTGAGTGAAATACTCATAAAGTTATTAATTAATTTAACTCTGATTCCTCTTCCTGGACCTCCGGCATTTATTATTTCTGACCCCATACAGAGCAGTATCGGTGAGGAGCGCTCAATTTGCGATGGCGTTCCTCCGGCTAAAATTAGTAGTGTTCCTGCGATTGCATTATCTGAGGTTCGCCCAACAGGTGCGTCCATAAACTCAATATTGTATTCTGCCAATCGATTACGTAAGCTGTCGCTTTCTAGCGGATGGATAGTTGACATGTCAATTATTAAGCTGTTTTTATCCATAGAATGGATAATTCCATCTTTCCCAAAGATCACGTTCTCAACTAACTTTCCGTTAGGCAACATAGTAATAATAAATTCACACCCTTTTACAGCCTCTTTGGGGGAAATTGAACTGTGTGCACCGAGAGATTGTACTTCGGATATTGCTGTTTTATTAATATCGTAGACGTTTAGCGAATGCCCTTTTTTAATGAGATTGGAAGCCATTGGTTTGCCCATTTGACCAAGACCTATAAATGCTATATTAGACATTTTAACTCCTTTGTGTTCGATTTTTTTCGTTTGTTATCATATTTGTAATTTTTAGTTAAGTAAAGTGACCGAGATCACTTTTTTTAAAATTATAATTCAGTACAATTTGACTAAAATTTGGTATAAACTTGTGAGGGAAAAAATAATGATAAAATTGGCATGCGTCGGTATAGCGGTACAGGATAGAATTTATTATTTAGATAAATTGCCTGCTGCAGGAGGGGGAAAATTTGTTGCGCATAGTTACAAAGAGGTCGGCGGAGGGCCTGCTGCCACAGCTGCAGTTACGATAGCAAAACTAGGTGCCAAAGTAGATTTTATTGGTCGCTTAGGAGATGACAACATAGGTAGTGCCATTATTTCAGAATTAAATAGCTATCAGGTCGGTACAGGTAAAATTAAAGTGTATGAAGCTGCCAAGTCATCTCAATCGGCTATTTTTGTTGATAATAATGGCGAAAGAGTGATTGTTAATTATCCAAGTCCTGATCTTTTAAATTGTACGGATTGGTTGGAAGAGATTGATTTTACTCAATATGATTTGGTTCTATGTGATGTCAGATGGCATGAAGGTGCAGAATATTGCTTGCGAAAAGCGAAAAACTTAGGAATACCGACAGTGCTTGATGCTGATATAACTCCGCAGAGTATAGTATCTTTAGTCAAATTAGCAGAGCATGCAGTATTTTCTGCACCCGGCCTAGAAAAAATGACAAATGAAAAAGATATGAACCGTGCTTTGGCAATGGCAAAGAAAATTTGTGCAGGTACAGTATATGTGACGAAAGGTAGTGAGGGGTGTGATTGGATTAAAGACAATTCACAAACTAGCTTTAAAGGGTTCAAGGTAGAAGTCGTCGATACGACGGGAGCCGGGGATGTATTTCATGGTGCGTTTGCTTTTGCAATTGCTAATAATTATTCTATAGATAAAGCAATTATATTTG